>JACRMD010000003.1:1157-10793 GCA_016215085.1 Solirubrobacterales bacterium
CCCAGGGCCCGAACCTGGACCAGGCCTTCCAGCAGTCCCAGAAGGAGGGCTTCGGGGAGAGCGCCATCCGCGGCGTCGTCGTCCGCCAGATCGCGCACCCGCGCAAGGGCAGCATCATGCCCGCCGGCCTGGTCTCGGGCGAGGACGCGCACGACGTGGCCTCCTACGTCGCCCAGGTCGCCGCCAAGGGCGGCAAGGACAGCGGCCTGCTCGCCACCGCGGTCAAGGCCGCGGGCTCCGGCAAGCCGATCGTGGCCAAGGGCGGCGTCCTGGACATCCCGACCGACCCCGGCGGCCAGCTGGCCTACGTCTCCAAGGAGGCGACGGCACCGCCCGGCGACCTCACCATCCAGTCGACGAACAAGGCGAGCATCCCGCACGACATCGCCATCGACGGCCTGGGCAAGGGCGAGGTCGTCCAGAACGGCGGCGTGTCGAAGTTCGAGGCGACGCTCGAGGCGGGCAAGAAGTACACCTACTACTGCTCCGTGCCCGGCCACCGCGAGGCCGGCATGGAGGGCACGCTGACCGTCAAGTAGCCGCGCGCGTCACCCGGAGCGGGTGATGCGCCGGCCCGCGGGGCCGCCGATCATCGGCGCTGCCACTCCAGCAGCGCGGACGAAAGGACGGCACCGTGGCCGACAAGCGGCTGGTCATCTCCACCTTCGACGCCGAGGCGACCGCCGCCGAGGCCGCCGAGGCCCTGCAGCGCACCGGTGCGGTCGTCGACGACGCGATGGCGATCCTCGTCCTCGACGAGCACGGCGAGCTCAAGACGCACAAGATCGGCGCGACGACCGGCGTCAAGGGCGCCGGCGCGGGCCTCCTCCTCGGCATCCTGGGGCCCATCGGCATCGGCGTCGGGACCGTCGGCGGCGCGATCCTCGGCCACCGCCACCACAAGGGCGTCGGCCTCGGCGACGCCGATCGCGAGCGCCTGACCACCGCCCTGCGCGGCGGCAAGGCCGCCCTCGCCGTGCTCGCCGACGCCGACGAGCTCGTCGCGGTGCAGTCGTTCGTCGCCGACCGCGGCGGCACCACCGAGAGCCACGAGCTCGACGAGGCGATCCTCCGCGAGGCGCAGGCCGGCGCCGCGACGGACCGGCCGTCGTGACCCGTGAAGTCCCCGGCGCCCTGGCCGATGACCGGGCCAGATGGCCGAGCGCTGGTGGACCTTCCGACGCATCGCCGCCAACGGGCGGGCCGAGGTGGCGTGCGCGCGCGACGGCGGCCACCTGTTCTGGCTGACCGAGCACGAGCTCGCGCGCTGGACCGTGTGCCCGCACTGCGTGGGCTGGATCAGCCACTGGCCGCCGGTCGCCGGCCGACCGGCGCACGCCGCCTAGAAGATCGCCCGCGCGAGCAGGACGATCGCCACGAGGACCGCGCAGAAGGCGATCACGTAGAGCAGGACGCGGAAGGCGGCCTGCTCGCTGCGGAAGGGGGCCAGGACCCGGCGCAGGAGCGCGTTCCAGTCCCGGCCCGCCTCGTCGGGCATCTAGAGGATGTAGACCGTCGTGTAGACGACGATCCACATCACGTCGACGAAGTGCCAGTAGATGCCGGGCACCTCGACGCCGCGGTGCTCCTCCGCGGAGAAGTGGCCGCGGAAGGCCCGGATCGTGACCATGCCGAGCAGCACCAGGCCGATCGTCACGTGCGCGCCGTGCAGGCCCGTCAGCCCGTAGAAGACGGTGCCGTACGCGTGGTCCTGCGGCGAGAAGCCGATGTGGACGTACTCGTTGATCTGGACGAACAGGAACGTCGCGCCCAGCAGGAAGGTCGCCACCATGCCCGCCCGGAACGCGCGCCGGTTGCCCAGCTTCAGCGCGTTCTCGGCCCAGTGCAGCGTGAACGACGACGAGATCAGGATCGCGGTGTTGACGCCGGCGATGAGCTTCGGCAGGTCCTTGCCGTCCACCGGGAACCAGGTGCCCTCGTCCGCCACGACCCGGATGAAGAAGTAGGCCGTGAAGAACGCGCCGAACACCATGATCTCGCTGATGATGAACAGCAGCATCCCGAGGAGCGCGGGCTCCACGCGCGAGCTGCGGTTCGCCGGCGGCGGACCGTGGTGGTGGTCGTCGTGGACGTGGGACGCGCTGATCGCGGCGGCTTCCATGGTGCTCCTGGGCTAGGCGGTGGCGGCCGACCGCTCGGACGCCTCGACGTGGTCGACGGGCTTGCCGCTGACCTTCTTGACGCGCTCGATGAGGTCGGCGCGCAGCCACCCGGAGCGGGTGGCGGGCAGCGTGGAGATGACGATGTCGTCGACCCGGAAGAACTGCATGGCGTTCATCGTCGCCGTGTACGGGTCGGGGTCGCCGATCATGCCCGCGGCGAGCAGGCCCTCGGCGAGCATGCGGTCGACGAGCTGGGCCATGCGGGCCCGCGCCTTGGCCGCCGCGCCGCCGTCGCCGCCCTCCTGGGGCACGACGACGATGAAGAGCGTCGGGCCGTCGGCCTTGCCCTTGGCGACCAGGTGCTGCAGGAGCTCGTCGCCCGCCGCGGTCTTGGCCGCGATGACGAGCGTGACCTGGAAGGGGAGGCCCTCGGCGTCGATGTCCTGCACGACGTGCTCGACGGGCAGGCCGCTGGCGTCCTGGATGCGCTCGAGGAGGTCGCGCCGCAGCCAGCCGGAGATCGTCGCCGGGTAGGTCGACACGATGATCTCGTCGGGCCGGTGCTCGGCCACGGCGTCCATCGTCGCGGTGTACGGGTCCGGGTCGCCGATGTCGCCGATCGCGTTGATGCCCTGCTCGCGCAGGAAGCGGCGGGCGAGGTCGATGCGGACCTTCGCCGCGTCGTACACCGCGTCGTCGTAGATGATGTTGCCGTGCTTGGGCCGGTTGCGCGGCACGCAGACGACCACGCGCGCGTCACCGCCGGCGGCGTCGGTCTTCTGCTTGATGGCCTCGAAGAGCTTGGCGCCTGCCAGCGTCTCGTTGCCGACGACCAGGATGGTCCTGCTCACGTGGGGTCCTCCCGCTGGTGCATGGCTACTCCCGCACCGGCTCGGCGTGGGTGCCGGCCGGCGTGGCCTTGACCTCGGCCGGCTTCGCCGGCCCGAAGATCCCGTGGACCGCGCCCGGCACGCCGTACTCGTACGGCCCGCCGACGACGGTCGGGACCTGGTCGAAGTTGAAGACGGGCGGCGGCGACGACACCTGCCACTCGAGGGTCAGCGCCCGCCACGGGTTCGCGCTCGCCCGGGCGCCACCGCGCCACGAGGCGATCATGTTGTACGCGAAGACCAGCGTGCTCAGGCCCAGCGCGAACGACGCGAGCGAGATCGCGAGGTTCCACCCGGCGAACTGGTCGGCGTAGTCGGCGACGCGCCGCGGCATGCCCTGCACGCCGATGAGGTGCATGGGGGCGAAGGTCGCGTTGAAGAAGATGAGCGTCGACCAGAAGTGGATGCGGCCCAGGCGCTCGTCGTACATCCGGCCCGTCATCTTCGGGAACCAGTAGTAGACGCCGGCGAAGATCGTGAACAGCGACCCGCCGAAGAGCACGTAGTGGATGTGGGCGACGATGAAGTACGTGTCGCTGACGTGGATGTCCAGCGGCACCATCGCGAGCATCACGCCCGAGATGCCGCCCAGCGTGAACATCGTCAGGAAGCCCAGGGCGAACAGCATCGGCGTGTCGAGGTGCAGCACGCCGCGCCACAGCGTCGCCAGCCAGCTGAAGATCTTGATGCCGGTCGGCACCGCGATGATCGCCGTGGTGACCATCATCGGGATGCGGATCCACGCCTGCATGCCCGAGACGAACATGTGGTGGGCCCAGACCGTGAAGCCGAGCACCACGATGGCCAGCAGCGAGAAGGCCATCATCCGGTAGCCGAAGATCGGCTTGCGGGCCTTGACGGCCAGGACCTCGCTGATGATGCCGAAGCCCGGCAGCATCATGATGTACACGGCCGGGTGCGAGTAGAACCAGAAGACGTGCTGGTACATCAGCACGTCGCCGCCCTTGGCCGCGTTGAAGAAGTTGAAGCCCAGCGCCCAGTCCAGCAGGACGAAGAACTGCGAGGCGGCGATGAACGGGGTGGCGATGACGACCAGCAGCGAGGTCGAGAAGTTCGCCCACGCCAGCAGCGGCATGCGGAAGAACGACATGCCGGGCGCGCGCATGGTGATGATGGTCACCAGGAAGTTCAGCGCGGTCGCGATGGAGCTGGCTCCCGCGAACTGCACGCCTATGGTGAAGAACACCTGCCCGTCTGGCGCGGTGGTCGACAAGGGGGCGTACGCCGTCCAGCCGCTGGCGAACGAGCCCATGTCCGGCGCGCCGATCATCAGCGGCAGGACGAAGTTCGCCAGCCCGGCGAAGACCGGGATGATGAACAGGAAGATCAGGACCGACGCGTGGACCGAGAAGAGCCCGTTGAAGGTGCTGGCGTCCACGAACTGGCGGCCCGGCTGGGCGAGCTCGGCGCGCATGAGCATCGCCATCAGGCCGCCGACGAACAGGAAGAAGAACGAGGTGACCGTGTACTGGATCCCGATCACCTTGTGGTCGGTGTTCGGGCGGAAGTAGTCGCGCCACGAGTGCGCGCCGTGCCCGGAGTGGTCCTCGGGCCGCGTCGGGCGCCCGGAGGCCCAGTAGAACCAGTAGTCGAAGCAGCCGATGCCCACCAGGAAGGCCAGCGGCAGCGCGATCATCCCGATGATCACGATGGACTCGGCGTCCAGGAAGTGCGCGTACGTGTCGTGCCCGTAGGCCGCCCGGACCGCCCAGCTCAGCCCGAAGGCGAGCACCGCCGCGAGGACGACGTACAACCCCGCCCGGTACCAGCCCGGGTTGCGCAGCTTCACGCTCACTTGCTGACCTCCGCCAGGTACTTCACGAGGGCGTCGAGCTCAGGGCCGCTGAGCGCGTCGCCGTAGTTGGTGGGCATCGCGTCGGGGAAGCCCTTCGCGATCTCCGCCTTGGGATCGACGATCGACTCGCGGATGAACGCCTCGTCCTTGCCCTTGAGGACCTGGTCGAGGTTCGGCCCGACCGCGCCGGTCGTGCCCGCCTCCGCAAGCGTGTGGCAGCCGCCGCAGGCGGTCGCCCCGGCGCTGTTGCCGGTGGTGAAGAGCGCCTTGGCGTCGGCCGACGCGGACTGCCCGCCGCCGCCCGCCGCGCCGCCGGCGGCCGCGCCGCCGCCCGCCGTGCGCTGCACCTGCTGCTGGACCCAGCGGTCGAACGCCGCCTTGTCGAGCACGTGCGCGGTCTGGCGCATGAAGGCGTGGCCGAGGCCGCAGAGCTCCGCGCAGACCACGGGGTAGTTGCCCAGCCGCTTGGGCGTGATCCGGTAGGTCGTGGTGATCCCCGGCACGGCGTCGATCTTCATGCGCCAGGCGGGGACCCAGAAGTCGTGGATGACGTCCTTGCTGCCGACGTCGAACTTCACGGACTCGCCGTTGGGGACGTAGAGCTGGGCGGTCTTGAACTTCTTGCCGCCCTCGTTGTACTCGAACGTCCACGTGAACTGCTCGCCCGTGACCTTGACGACGCGCTCGGGCCCCTTGGCCGGGGCCTTCTCGATGTCGTCGAGGACGATGTAGGCGTACGTGCAGAGGCCGACCAGGAGCATCGCCGGGACGGCGGTCCAGACGACCTCGAGCTTCGTGTTGCCGTGGATGGGCGGCCCGTCGAGGTTCTCCTGGCCCGGGCGCATCCGGAAGTCGCGCACGGCGAACAGGACGACCGTGACGACCAGGACGAAGAAGGGGACCGAGCAGATGATCAGCACGTCCCAGAACGTGTCGATCTTCTCGCCCTGCGTGGACCCCTGGACCGGGAACCAGTCGATGGCCAGCCCGATGGCGATGCCGATCACGGACGCGATGACGCCAAAGGCGACCATCTGCCCGATGGCACGGCGACCACCTGCTCCGCCGACCGGATCCACCTCCGACCGCGTGCTCTCCTCCATAGGGCGCGCATCCTATGGCCGCGTTCCGATGGAGCGCAACGCGCCTCGGCGACAGACTGACGTGCGCCGGGCCCGCCGGCAGTGGTCTAGGCCACGCGGAGCGCGCCCGCGCCGTCCTGCGGCACGGGGCGGGCGAAGCGCTGCGCGGCCCGGAAGTCCGAGGGCGCGGAGCCGTGGTGGCGGCGGAACGCCTTGGCGAATTGCGCCGGCTGGCGGTACCCGACGCGGTGGGCCACCTCGCGCACCGTCAGCCCGCGGCCGCGCAGGAGGTCGGCGGCGCGCTCCATGCGCACGGCCGTGAGGTGCTCGCGGAAGGTGGTCTCGCCGATCTCCGAGTAGGCGCGCTGGAGCTGCCTGCGCGACGAGGCGACGCGGCGCGCGATGTCGTCGAGCGACAGGTCGGCGGCGTACTCCGACTCGACGATGGCGACGGCATCCTCGAAGAGGGAGGTGCGGTGACGGACGGTGGCTGGGCGCTGCATGCTCATCCCGAGTACGCGCAGGGTCCACCAGGGGATCGGTCCGGAGGGCGGTCCGCTTCCCAGTTGGCGCGTTGCCACTCTAGTCGAGGCCGGTCCGCGGGCGACCCTGGTAGGGTCTGACTTCGAGGCAATCGTTGCAATCTCTCGGACGAAGGGACGGGTAGGAACGCATGCAGGTTCGCGACGGGATGAGCACCGTGGTCCTCACGGTCGGGCCGGGACACACCCTGCGCGCCGCGGCGCGCCTGATGTCGGAGCGTCGCGTGGGCGCGGCGGTCGTCCTCGATCCCGACGGCGAGGGGCCCGGCATCATCACCGAGCGCGACGTGCTCGACGTGGTCGGCAAGGGCCAGGACGTGGACGCCGAGCTCGTCGGCGACCACCTGACCTCCGACGTCGTCTTCGCGTCCCCCGACTGGTCCCTGGAGGAGGCGGCCGTGACGATGGTGCGCGGCAGCTTTCGCCACCTGATCGTCTGCGACGCCGGCGAGATCCTGGGGATCCTCTCCGTGCGCGACGTCGTGCGCTGCTGGACCGACGACGGCGCGATCTGCGACGTGCCGGCCAGCGCGGCGTCGGCGCTCGCCGGGTAGGGCGCGGCGCCCGCGGGGCGCCTGCGGCTAGTGCTCGTCCGCGTGGTGGACCGGCAGCGCCTCGATGTCGCGGCGCGTGTCGGCGATCCACCGGGCGATCGTGGCCACCGACAGGATGCCGCCGGCGATGACGAGCACGATCGAGAACGTCAGGCCGATCAGCAGCGTCGTGATGCCGATCGTCAGCAGCAGCGGCTGGATGGAGCCGCCGGGGAGGTGGATCTCCTCGCCGGCGGGCGGGATCTGGCGATCGACCGGGCTCATGCGACGTAGATGGCCGCGGCGACGAAGCTCATGCCGAACATGAAGAAGCAGAGCGCGGCGGTGATGAGGCCGGAGCGGACGTTCTTGCGGGCGAGGTTGCGGTCCATTGCGGGTCAGATCATCCCAGGATCGAGGGCTTCGGGCGTTGCGGCGGCTACAGCCGCGAGTCGACCACCATCGCGCCGAACAGCAGCGCGAGATAGGCCAGCGAGAAGAGGTAGACGCGAAGGGCGGTGCGGCGGTCCGCGCGGCGCGGCAGCAGCACCGCGCCGGCGAGGAACGCGCCGCCCAGCAGCAGCGAGGCGACGAGGTAGAAGGCGCCCAGGCCGCCGGCGCAGAACGGCAGCTGCGTCACGGCGTAGAGCAGCACCGTGTAGAGCACGATCTGGCGCCGCGTCTCGGCCTCGCCGCGGACGACCGGCAGCATCGGGACGCCGACGCGCGCGTACTCGTCCTTCATCAGCAGCGAGAGCGCCCAGAAGTGCGGCGGCGTCCAGAAGAAGACGATCGCGAAGAGGTAGACCGGCAGGCCCTCGAGCCCGCCCGTGACGGCCGCCCAGCCGACCAGCGGCGGCACGGCGCCCGCGGCGCCGCCCCACACGATGTTCTGCCACGTCCGGCGCTTGAGCCAGACGGTGTACATGATCGTGTAGCCCACGAAGCCCGAGAACGACAGCGCGGCGGCCAGCGGGTTGGTCGTCAGCAGCAGCCAGGCGACCGACAGCGCGCCGAGCGCGAGGCCGTAGCCCAGGGCGAAGCCGGGGGAGATGCGGCCCGACGGGACCGGCCGCGTGGCGGTGCGGGCCATGGCCGCGTCGATGTCGCGGTCGTACCAGTGGTTCACCGCGCCGGCGCCGCCCGCCGACAGGTAGCCGCCGACGCACGTCGCCAGGACGAGCCCCACGGAGGGCTCGCCGGCGAGCAGCATGGTCGTCACCGTCGTGAAGAGCAGCAGCAGCTGGACCTTGGGTTTCGTCAGCGTGACGAGGTCCGCGAGCAGCTGGCGCGTGCCCGGCGCGGCGAGCGCGGTGGCGCGACTGGCCTCCATGGGGAGGGGACCCTACCCCTAGTGTCCGGCGATCCGCTGCGCCTCGACCTCGGCCGGGGCGGCGGCGGCGTACGCGTCGCCCGACTGGGCCAGCACCTGGCGGCGGATGTCCTTCATCGGCTCCACCGAGCGGATGCGGGGCACCGCGTCGAAGTTGTTGACCGGCGGCGGCGACTGGGTGAACCACTCCAGCGTGTTCCCCTTCCAGGGATCCGGGCCCGCGATCGCGCCCTTCTTCACCGACCGGGCGACGTTGATGATCGTCATCAGGACGCCGAGCGCCAGGATGAACGAGCCGATCGTCGAGATCAGGTTCAGGATCGCCAGGTCGCGGATGTCCGGGTACTCGTAGATGCGCCGCGGCATGCCCTCCATGCCGGCCGAGTGCTGGACCAGGAACGTCGTCCAGAAGCCGATGAGCGTGAGCGCGAAGCTGACCTTGCCCAGGGCCTCGCTCAGCAGCCGGCCGGTGATCTTCGGGAACCAGTAGTAGATCCCGGCGAAGACGCCGAACACCGCGCCGCCCATCAGGACGTAGTGGAAGTGCGCGACGACGAAGTACGTGTCGTGCAGCTGCCAGTCGACCGGGAAGACGGCGACGAAGATGCCGGTGATGCCGCCCAGCAGGAACGTGGCGATGAAGCCGACGCAGAAGAGCAGGGCGGTCGTGTACTCGATCGTGCCGCGCCACAGCGTCGCGATCCAGTTGAAGATCTTGACGCCCGTCGGCACGGCGATCAGGAACGAGCCGAGCATGAAGAACACGAGCACGAGCGACGGGCTCGGCGTCGTGAACATGTGGTGGGCCCACACGAGCATGCCCAGGAAGGCGATGACGACCGTCGCCGAGGCGACCGCCTTGTAGCCGAAGATCGGCTTGCGGGCGAAGACCGGCAGGACCTCGGAGATGATGCCGAACGCCGGCAGCACCATGATGTACACCTCGGGGTGCCCGAAGAACCAGAAGAGGTGCTGCCACAGCAGCGGCGAGCCGCCGTTGGCCGGGTCGTAGAAGTGCGTGCCGAAGTGGCGGTCGGTCAGCAGCAGCGTCACGCCGCCCGCGATGACCGGCAGGGCCAGAATCAGCAGGATCGAGTACGTGAGGATCGCCCAGACGAACAGCGGCAGGCGGCCCCAGCCCATGCCGGGCGCGCGCATGTTGGCGATCGTCGCGTAGAAGTTGATCGAGCCCACCAGCGAGCTGATGCCGGTGAGGTGGATCAGGAAGATCCAGGCGTCGACGCCGCCCGAGGGCAGGTAGTCGTTGTCGCTCAGCGGGGCGTAGCACGTCCAGCCGCACTCCGGCGGGCTGAAGAA
>JACRMD010000032.1:0-1329 GCA_016215085.1 Solirubrobacterales bacterium
GGGCGCGAGCGAGGCGGCCGCGGAGGTCCTGCTCGACGCCGTCGCCGCCCACGGCTCGGGCGGCGTGAAGGTCAGCGGCGGCGTCCGCACCGCCGAGCAGGCCGACGCCTACGTCGCGCTGGCCGCCGCGAGGCTGCCGGAGGTGTCGCCGCGGACGTTCCGCATCGGCGCCAGCAGTCTGCTCGACGCGCTGCTGGAGCGCGGCGCATGACCGTCGCGCCCACCAAGGAGCTGCTGCGGGCCAAGCGCGAGGGCCGCGCGCTGGACGCCGAGAGCCTGCAGGCACTGGCGCAGGGCATCGCCGACGGCGGGCTCTCCGACGCGCAGGTCGGCGCCTTCGCCATGGCCGTCGCGCTCAACGGCCTCGACGCGCAGGAGCTGCCGGCCTTCACGCTGGCGATGCGCGACACCGGCACCGTGCTGGACTGGTCGGGCGAGGAGCGCCCGGTGCTCGACAAGCACTCCACCGGCGGCGTCGGCGACAAGGTCTCGCTGATCCTCGCGCCGGTCCTGGCCGCCTGCGGCGCCGCCGTGCCGATGGTCAGCGGCCGCGGCCTGGGCCACACGGGCGGCACGCTGGACAAGCTCGAGGCGATCCCCGGCTACGACGCCACGCCGGGCGTGGAGGCGCTGCGCCGCGCGGTCGCGCAGGCCGGCTGCGCGATCGTCGGCCAGACCGACGACATCGCCCCGGCCGACCGCCGCCTCTACGCCGTGCGCGACGCGACCGGCAGCGTCGAGGCGATCCCGCTGATCGTCTCCTCGATCCTGTCCAAGAAGCTCGCCGCCGGCCTCGGCGGCCTCGTGCTCGACGTCAAGCACGGCTCGGGTGCCTTCATGCCCGAGCTCGACCGCGCCCGCGCCCTGGCCCGCGCGCTGGTCGACGTCGCCGTCGCCGCCGGCCTGCCGTGCTCGGCGCTGCTGACCGACATGGACCAGGTCCTCGGCCGCACCGCCGGCAACGCGCTGGAGGTGCGCGAGTCGCTGGACGTCCTGACCGGCGCCGCGGACCCCGACCAGCGCCTGGTCCAGGTCACGCTCGCGTTGGCCGAGGAGGCGCTGCGGCTCGGCGGCCTCGAGGACGCCGACCCGGCCGAGGCGCTGCGCAGCGGCGCGGCGGCGGAGCGCTTCGCGCAGATGGCCGCCGCGCTCGGCGGCCCCGCGGACCTGCTCGAGCGCTACGAGGAGCACCTCGAGACGGCCCCGGTGATCGTCGAGGTCGCGCCCGAGCGCGCCGGCGTCGTCACCGCCCACCGGACCCGCGACCTCGGCGTCGCCGTCGTCCTGCTCGGCGGCGGCCGGCGCACCGAGAGCGACCCGGTCGACCAC
>JACRMD010000032.1:1362-20522 GCA_016215085.1 Solirubrobacterales bacterium
CGCTATCGCCGTCGGGGACGCCGCCCCCGAGCCCCGCCCCGTCGTCACCGAGGAGCTGCGATGAGCCTGCCCGACGTCCCCAAGGCCGAGCTGCACGTCCACCTGGAGGGCACGGCCAAGCCGCGGCTCATCCGCAAGATCGCCCAGCGCAACGGGCTGCCGCTGCCCGAGGGGCTGTTCGCCGACGAGCACACCTACGACTTCGAGGACTTCCTCGACTTCCTGCGCAAGTACGACCTCGCCGCGAGCGTCATCCGCACCGGCGAGGACTACCGGGACATCACCTACGAGTACCTGCGCGACTGCGCCGCCGAGGGCACGGTCTACGTCGAGCTGATCTCCTCGCCCGACCACGCCGCCGAGGTCGGCCTCAGCGACGCCGAGCACTTCGCGGCGATCGCGCAGGGCATCGACGACGCGCGCGACCACTTCGGCATCGAGGCGCGCATCCTGTCCTCCGGGGTGCGCAACTTCGGCGTCGAGGCCGTCGAGGACGTCGCGCGCCGCACGGTCGCCGAGGGCCACCCCTACGTCGTGGGCTTCAACATGGCCGGCGCCGAGGACGGCTTCCCGCCGCTCGACTACCAGCGGGCGTTCGAGATCGTCACCGAGGCCGGCCTCGGCTGCGCCGTGCACGCCGGCGAGCACTTCGGCCCCGAGTCGATCCGCGGCGCGCTGCAGCTGCCCGGCGTCACGCGCATCTCGCACGGCGTGCGCGCGATCGAGGACCCCGAGCTGGTCAAGGAGCTCGCCGACCGGGGGATCGTGCTCGAGGTCTGTCCGACGTCGAACGTCGTGCTGCGCGTCTTCCCCGACTACGCGAGCCATCCGCTGCCGCAGCTGCGCGCGGCCGGCATCCCGGTGACGCTCGGCTCCGACGACCCGCCGTACTTCCACACCTCGATCGGCCACGAGTACGAAGTCGCCGGTGAGCAGCTGGATTGCGACCGAACCGCCCTCCTGGACATCACCAGGACGGCGCTCGATGCCGCATTCTCGGACGATCAGGTGCTGGCCGGCCCCCGCTCCCGCCTCCCGGCGGAGTAACCTGCCGCCGCGGCTCCGGCTCTCTCCCCGCGCGGCCGGCGCCATTCGTTCCCGTCACGGAGGAAGCACACGTGCTCGCAGTCTCCCGCCGCCTGGCCCTGCTCGCGCTGGTCGCCATGGCACTGTTCGGCATCGCCGCCTGCGGCGATGACGACGACAGCTCGTCATCGTCCGGCTCCGCCACCACCCAGGAGCAGCCCGCCGGCAAGAAGATCAAGGTCGGCCTCGTCACCGACATCGGCGGCCTCAACGACCGCTCGTTCAACGCGCTGGCCAACAAGGGCCTCCAGCAGGGCAAGTCCGAGCTGGGCGTCGACGTCCGCGTCATCACCTCGAAGTCCAACGCGGACTACGTCCCGAACCTCTCGACCCTCGCCCAGCAGAAGTACGACCTCGTCATCGGGGTCGGCTTCCTGATGGCCGAGGCCACCGAGACCGTCGCCAACAAGTTCCCGAACACGAAGTTCGCGATCATCGACGTCTCGCAGCAGGGCATGAAGACCAAGCCCAAGAACGTCCAGGGCCTGCTCTTCAAGGAGAACGAGGCCGGCTACCTGGCCGGGTACCTCGCCGGCCTGTACGCGAAGGACAACAACATCAACACGGTGTCGACCGTCGGCGGCCAGAAGATCCCGCCCGTGGACCACTACATCGCGGGCTTCCAGGCCGGCGCCAAGGCCGCCAACTCGTCGATCAAGACGCTCAACGGCTACTCGCAGGACTTCGTCGACCAGGCCAAGTGCAAGGAGCTGGCGCTCAGCCAGATCGCGCGCGGCTCGGGCGTCGTCTTCCAGGTCGCCGGCCAGTGCGGCCTCGGCGCGCTCGACGCGGCCAAGCAGGAGGGCAAGCAGGGCATCGGCGTCGACGCCGACCAGGCCTACCTCGGCTCGCACGTGCTGACCTCGGCCACCAAGAAGGTCGACGTCGCGGTGTTCGACTCGATCAAGGACGCGCAGGCCGACCAGTTCAAGGCCGGCACGGACCGGATCTTCGACGTCAAGACCGACGGCGTGGGCATCGGCAAGATCAGCTCGGCCGGCGCCAAGTACCAGGCCGACGTCGACAAGATCAAGGCGCAGATCGCCAGCGGCGAGCTGACCGACATCCCCGACACCGTCGGCGGCAAGTAGGACCACTGAAGGACCTGGTGGCGACCGACACGCCATCCGCCGGTGAGGCCGCGGAGCTCGCGCTCGAGCTCCGCGGCATCACCAAGATCTACGGCAGCCTGGCCGCGAACGACGCGGTCGACTTCGACCTGCGCAAGGGCGAGATCCATGCCCTGCTGGGCGAGAACGGCGCCGGCAAGTCGACGCTGATGAACGTCGTCTACGGCATGGCGCGGCCCGACGCGGGCGAGATCCGCATCTTCGGCGAGCCGGCGACCATCCGCTCGCCGCGAGACGCCATGGCGCACGGCATCGGCATGGTCTTCCAGCACTTCATGCTGATCCCGGTCATGACCGTGGCCGAGAACCTCGTGCTCGGCGTCTCGGTCGGCATGCAGCAGCGCATCGAGATCCTGCGCGCGCTGGACCGCGGCGCCGGGATCATCGTCCTCGACGAGCCGACCGCCGTGCTCACGCCGCAGGAGGCGGCCGAGCTCGAGGGCGTGCTGCGCCGCCTGCGCGACGAGGGCACCGCGATCGTCTTCATCACCCACAAGCTCCACGAGGTGCTCGAGGTCGCCGATCGCGTGACCGTCCTGCGCCGCGGCAAGAGCGTCGGCACCGTCCCGACCGAGGGCGCCAGCGAGGCGTCGCTGGCGCGGCTCATGGTCGGCCGCGACGTCGTGCTCCAGATCGACAAGCCGGCGGCCAAGCCCGGCCCCGTCGCGCTGGAGGTCCAGGACCTCCACGTGTTCGACGACCGCCACCTGGAGGCCGTCAAGGGCATCTCGCTCGAGGTCCGCCGCGGCGAGATCGTCGCGATCGCCGGCGTCGACGGCAACGGCCAGGCCGAGCTGATCGACGCGATCACCGGCCTGCGCCACCCCGAGTCCGGGCACGTCGTCGTCGACGGCCGCGACATCACCGGCTGCAACCCGCGCGAGGCGCGCGACGCCGGCGTCTGCCACATCGCCCAGGACCGTCACCGCCGCGGCCTGGTGCTCGACTTCACCATCGCCGAGAACCTCGCGCTGCGCGACTACGGCGAGGGCGCGAAGATGGGCCTGCTCTCCCCCGGCCGGATGCTGGCCAAGGCCAAGCAGCTCATCGAGCAGTTCGACATCCGCGGCGGGACGCCCGACACGCCCGCCCGCTCGCTGTCGGGCGGCAACCAGCAGAAGTGCGTCGTCGCCCGCGAGATCGCCGGCGACCCGAACGTGATGATCGCCGCCCAGCCGACCCGCGGCCTCGACGTCGGCGCCATCGAGTTCGTCCACCGCCGCCTGCTGGCCGAGCGCGACGGCGGCAAGGCCGTCCTGCTCTTCTCGCTCGAGCTCGAGGAGGTCCGCGCGCTGGCCGACCGGATCCTCGTGATCTACGAGGGCCGCATCGTGGCCGAGCTCCCGCCCACCGCCACCGACGAGCAGCTCGGCCTGCTCATGACCGGCGGCTCCGCCGAGGCCCCCGCCCCGTGAGCACCGACGCGACCCCGGCACCCGGCGGTGCGCCCGCCGGCCCCGCCGGCGGCGGCGGCGCGACCGTCGGCGCGCGCCTCACCGAGACGCTGCGCGAGGGCGGCCCGCTCGTCCCCGTCATCACCGTCCTGCTCGCCTTCCTGGCCGGCGGCGTCGTCGTGGCCCTCACCGGCCACGACCCGCTGGCGACCTACAAGGCGGTCTTCGAGGGCAGCGGCCTGAACTGGCTGCTGCCGTGGGTGACCGGCGAGGACCGCGACGTCGCCGCGACCAACCTGCAGCAGACGCTGATCATCACCGCGCCGCTGATCCTCGTCAGCCTCGCGGTCGGCTACGCGTTCCGGGCGGGCCTGTTCAACATCGGCGGCACCGGCCAATACATCGCCGGCTCGGTGATCGCCGTGTGGATCGGCTCGACGATGGCCGGCCTGCCGGGCTGGCTGCACATCGTCCTGGCGATGGTGGGCGCGACGCTCGCGGGCGCGGTGTGGGGCGGCATCTCGGGCGGCCTGCGGGCCACCACGGGGGCCAACGAGGTCATCACCACCATCATGCTCAACTACATCGCGCGGTGGGTGGCGATCTTCCTCTTCGGGCTCGGCGGGCCCCTGCAGAACTCCGCGCAGCCCGACGTCCCGGTGTCCAACGACGTCGTCAACGACGCGAAGCTGCCGGTCTTCTGGGGCGACCCCGAGCTGCAGGGCCTGCACATCGGCATCTTCGTCGCGCTCGCCGCGGCCGTCGTCTACTGGGTGCTGCTCAACCGCTCCAAGAAGGGCTTCGAGGCCCGCGCGGTGGGCTTCAACCCCGAGGCCGCGCGCTACAGCGGCATCGCGGTCGGCAAGACGTACTTCCTGGTCATGGCGACCTGCGGCGCGCTGGCCGGCCTCGCCGGCTCGCTGGACGTGCTCGGCTGGCAGTTCCGCATCGCCACCAACGACGTGCAGGCCACCGAGCTGGGCTTCCTCGGCATCGCGGTCGCGCTGCTGGGCCGCAACCGCGCCTTCGGCACGTGCGTGGCCGCGCTGCTGTTCGGCGCGCTGCTGAGCGGCACCTCGGTGCGCAACCTCGACCCGTCCGTGTTCCCGCCCGAGCTGGCCCAGAACCTGACGCGCATCATCCAGGGCCTCGTCGTGCTGATCGTCTCCGCCGACGTGCTCATCGCCATGGTGTTCAAGCGCGTCCGGCGCCGCCGCGAGGGCGCGCCGGTGGGCGCCGCCCCGGCGGAGGTGACGGTGTGAGCGTCGCCCGGCAGGACTTCACCGAGCGGCTCTGGGGCTCGTTCAAGCGGCCCGAGGGCCCCGAGCCGTCCCGCAGGAAGGCGTTCGCGCGCGAGCACATCCCCGCCTGGATCGCGATCGCGCTGGGCTTCCTGGCCTGGCTCATCACGCTGCCGCCGTTCCTGGTCCGCACCTGGATCCCGTCGCTGATCCTCGGCCTCATCGCCTTCACGCTGGCGCTCTCCACCCTCTACGGCGGCGAGAAGCGCTACGGCGCCTGGGCGATGATCGCCGCGCTCGGAGGGACCGCCGGGGCCTACGGCGCCACGCGCTCGGGCGTCGCCAACCTCGAGGCCGTCGTCGTGTGGGGCGCGCTCATGGCCGCCATGCTGCGCTACGCGACGCCGCTCACCTTCGCGGCCCTCGGCGGCCTGGTCTCCGAGCGCTCCGGCGTCGTCAACATCGCGCTCGAGGGCATGATGCTCATGGGCGCGTTCTTCGCCGCGTGGGGCGCCGACAAGAGCGACTCGTGGCTGATCGGCATCCTCGTCGGCGTCCTGTCGGGCATGGCGCTGGCTTCCATCCACGCCGTCTTCGCGGTCTCGCTGCGCGCCGACCAGATCGTCGTCGGCACGGCGCTGAACTTCATCGCGCTGGGGCTCACGGGCTACCTGTACGTCGACATCTACGGCGACCAGGGCACCCCGGACAACCTGCCCCAGGTCCCCGAGCTCAAGCTGCCCACCGACTCGCTCGGCTTCATCGGCGAGGCGATCAGCAACCTCAACCTGCTGGTCTGGGGCTCGCTGCTGGCGGTCCTGCTCGTGTGGCTGTACGTGTTCCGCACGACCCGCGGCCTGCGGCTGCGCGCGGTCGGCGAGAACCCGCGCGCGGTCGAGACCGTGGGCATCGACGTCTTCAAGATCCGCTACCTGGCCGTCATCGCCTCCGGCGGCCTGGCGGCCCTGGGCGGCGCCTTCCTCTCCATCGGCTTCGTCCACTCCTTCGGCGAGAACATGACCGCCGGCCGCGGGTTCATCGCGCTGGCCGCCATGATCTTCGGCCGCTGGCGGCCCTGGGCCACCCTCGGCGCCACGCTCCTGTTCGGCTTCTCCAGCGCCCTGGCGCAGCGCCTGCCCGAGTTCTCCGAGCAGGCCGCCACGCTCTTCCAGGCGCTGCCGTACGTCCTCACGCTGATCGCGGTCGCGGGCCTCGTCGGCCGCTCGACGCCGCCGGCCGCCGACGGCGTGCCGTACCAGCGCGAGAGCGGGTAGGGTCCAGCGCCGCCAACCTCCCCGAACCGGAGGCCCTTTTGCGCTTCTTCGAATACGAGGCCCGCGAGATCGTCAAGCGGGCAGGAATCCCCGTCACCGACTACGGCTTCACCACCGACGCGTCCGAGGCCCGCAGCATCGCCGAGCGCATCGGCGGTCCCACGGTCATCAAGTCCCAGGTGCTCACCGGCGGCCGCATGAAGGCCGGCGGCGTGAAGTTCGCCGACACCCCGGAGGAGGCCGAGCAGCACGCGGCCGACATCCTCCAGCTCGAGATCAACGGCCACCAGCCGCGCGGCGTCCTGGTCGACCCCAAGGCGGAGGTCGAGCAGGAGTTCTACGCCGGCGTGGTGTGGGACGGGACGCGCAAGCGCCCCGTGATGATCTTCTCCCCCGTCGGCGGCATCGACATCGAGCAGGTCGCCGAGGAGCAGCCCGACAAGGTCGGCCGCCGGCACTTCTCGAACATCCTGCCGTTCGGCGACTTCGAGGCCAAGGAGGTCATCGCCTCCACCGGCGTGACCGGCTCGGACCTCAACAAGCTGGTCCCGATCGTCACGCGGCTGGCCCGGCTGTTCGTCGACAACGACATGACGCTGGCCGAGATCAACCCGCTCGGCAAGCTCAAGGACGGGTCCTTCGTGGCGCTCGACGCCCACATGGACATGGAGAACGAGGCGCGCGGGCGGCACAAGAAGCTGCTCAAGGACCTCGGCGTCGGCGACGAGGAGACGCGCCAGGCCCGCGAGGCGACCGAGTTCGAGCTCGCCGGCGAGGCCGTCGACGCCGCCTCGCACCGCGGCGTGGCCGGCAACGTCACCGAGTTCGACGGCGACCTCGGCCTGGTCATCGGCGCCGGCGGCGGCTCGCTGACGCTGTTCGACGCCGTGCGCAAGTACGGCGGCCGCCCGGCCAACTACTGCGAGATCGGCGGCAACCCGTCGGTCGAGAAGGCCAAGGGCCTGGCCAAGCTCGTGCTCTCCAAGCCGGGCGTGGACAAGATCGCCGTGATGATGTCCATCGTGTCGAACACCCGCGTGGACATCGTGGCCCGCGGCGTGATCGCCGCCTGCCTCGAGCTCGGGTTCGACCCGGCCGAGAAGATCGCCATCTTCCGCATCCCGGGCGCCTGGGAGGAGGAGGGCTTCAAGATCCTCGAGAAGTACGGCGTGGAGTACGCCGACCGCTCGGTGTCGATGCACGAGGCCGCCCGCCGCGCGGTCGAGAAGATCCAGGGAGGGGTGACGGCGTGAGCATCCTCGTCGACGAGTCCACCACGTTCATCGTCCAGGGCATCACCGGGCGCGAGGCGGTCAACCTCACGCGCGAGTGCCTGGACTACGGCAAGGGCGCCAAGGTCGTCGGCGGCGTCACGCCGGGCCGCCTGGGCCGCGAGGTCCACGGGGTGCCGGTGTTCGACACCGTCCAACAGGCCGTCCAGGACCATGGCGCCCCCATCGACGGCTCCGTCGTGACCGTGCCGCCGGCGTTCACCAAGGACGCCGTGTTCGAGGCGATCGAGAACGGCATCAAGCTCATCGTCATCGTCACCGAGCGCATCCCGCGCCGCGACGTGGCCGAGATGGTCGAGCTCGCGCAGCTGCGCGGCGCCCGCATCATCGGCCCCAACTGCCTCGGGATCATCGTCCCCGACGTCATCAAGATGGGCGGCATCGGCGGCCCGGCCAAGGACGCGGCGAAGGCCTACTCCCCCGGCCCGATCGGCGTCATCTCCCGCTCGGGCGGCATGACCACCGAGATGTCCTCGACGCTGACCGCGGCCGGCCTCGGCCAGTCCACGGCGGTGTCGATCGGCGGCGACGCGATCATCGGCTCCACCTACGCGGAGCTGATGCCGCTGTTCGAGGCCGACGAGCAGACGCAGGGCATCGTCATCTACACCGAGCCCGGCGGCCGCATGGAGGCCGAGCTGGCGCGGTGGGTCACCGAGAACGACTCGCGCCTGCCGATCGTCGCGTTCATGGCCGGCCGGTTCATGGACGAGATGCCCGGCATGAGCTTCGGCCACGCCGGCACGATCGTCGAGGGCAAGGAGGACACCGCCACCGAGAAGATCGCCCGCCTCGCCGAGGCCGGCATCACCGTGGCGGAGGAGATCTCGGAGATCCCGGAGATCATGAAGAGCAAGCTCGCGGAGCGTGGGAGCGTGGTGGCATGAGGAAGGACGGCACGTTCATCGGCGTCGAGGTCGACGACGCGGTCGCCGGCGACGCGGCGCTGGCCGCGAAGCTGCGCGAGGTCTGCCCCGTCGACATCTACTCCGACGCGGACGGCAGGGTCGACATCGTCGAGGGCAACCTCGACGAGTGCGTGCTCTGCCGCCTGTGCCTCGACGCCTCGCCCGCGGGCACCGTCAAGGTGCTCAAGCTGTACGACAACGAGGCCGTCCTGGCCTAGCGGCGTGGGGGTCGGCCGGCCGCCCGCCGTGGCCGGAGCGACCCCCTCGGCCGTACCTCCTCCGTGCCTGAGCTGCCGGAGGTCGAGCGGGCCCGTTCCCTCATCGCGGAGCGGGCCCTGGGGCGGCGGATCGTCGCGGTCGACGACTCCGACACGTACGTCTGCCGCCCCCACGCGCCGGGCGAGCTGGCCGCGGCGCTGGTGGGCCGCGAGCTCGTCGCGGCCCACCGCATCGGCAAGTCGATGTGGTGCGAGACCGACGGCGGGCCGGAGCTCGGCCTGCACCTCGGGATGGCGGGGCGGATCGTCGTCGACGACGCGTCGGCCGGCGACCCCAAGCCCGACGGCGTCTTCAACCCGGTCTGGGACCGCTTCACGCTGGAGTTCGAGGACGGCGGCGCGCTGCGGCTGCGCGACAAGCGCCGCCTCGGCCGCGCGGTGCTCGACCCCGACCTCAGCGGCCTCGGGCCCGACGCCGCCGAGGTCTCGCGCGACGTCTTCCGCGCCCGCGTCGGCCGCGGCGAGGCGCCGCTGAAGGCGCGCATCATGGACCAGGCGGTCATCGCGGGCGTCGGCAACCTGCTCGCCGACGAGGCGCTGTGGCGCGCGCGGCTCGACCCGCGGCGGCCGGCGGGCTCGCTCGACGACGACGAGCTCGACCTCCTGCGGCGCGAGATCCGCGCGGCGACGCGGCGGGCGATCGCCCGCGGCGGCGTCCACACCGGCGACGTCATCCCCCACCGCCGGCGCGACGGGGACTGCCCGCGCTGCGGCGCGCCGATGCGCCGCGCGACGATCGGCGGCCGGACGACGTGGTGGTGCAGCGCCGAGCAGGGCGGCTAGAGCGCGGCGCGGAAGCGCTTCATCCAGCGCGCCGGGAAGTCCGCGTGCGTCTGCGTGCGCAGGCGGGCGACGCGCTCGTGGTGGTACGGGCTGCGCAGCGACTCGTTGTGCCCGATGACGTTGCGCAGCGTGATGTGCTCGCGGCCCATCAGCCAGCGGGTCAGCCGCAGCGAGGCGCGGCGCATGCGCCGGTTGGCCCACACCTGCGCCTCGCTGGTGCCGACGTGCTCGATGCCGATCGAGACGTCGTTGAGGCCGACCGTGTGCCGGCACATCCACTTCAGCGAGACGAGCTGGTGGATGCGGCCCTGCTGGTCGATGACGAAGTGCGCGCACGTGCCGGGGTGCTCGCCGATCTCGGGGTCGGGCGCGTTGGAGGCGAAGGTGCTCCACGTCGCCGAGTAGGACGTGTTGGCGGTGAGATGCTCGACGATGACCTTGGGGTCGGTCAGCTTCGCCCGGTAGCGGCCGTAGTGGCGGCGGCTGTAGGCGCGCATCTGCTCGATGCGCGCGGCCGGGAACGGGATCGGGTCGTGGACGATCGGCGGCGCGGCGGCGAGCACGCCGCGGAGTGTAGGAGCGCCGGCGCTCAGCGGCCGCGCACCCGCGTCAGCACGAGCTTCCAGCGCACCGAGGTGGTCGCGGTGCTGTCGGGCGCGCCGCCCGGCGTCCGCGTCCGCCCGGTCCAGGCGTCGCGGCCGGTGATCGTCAGCGTCTTGCGGCCGCCGTACAGCGCGGTCCGCGACAGCTTGCCCTCCACCGCGGGCCAGCTCCCCGCGAGGACGTTGCGCGGGGTGATGATCGGGCAGGTCTCGAAGCGGATCTTCTCGCGGATCCCGTTCCCGGCGGCCAGGACGTCGGGCACCACCTCGCCCTTCCAGTAGGGCAGCCCGACCTCGTAGTTGACCAGGCGCGTGCCGCAGTCGGTCGGCGGCCTGGGGTCGTCGCCGGACTCGCCCAGGCCGCAGGTCCCGGGCGTGAAGCTCGTCTTGCGCACGCCGCTGCGCATGACCTCGCCCTTGGCCCGCAGGCCGCCCTGGCGGGTGTCGGCGTTGGGCCTCCAGCTGCCGTACTGCAGCTGCGTCGCGACGCCGTTGTCGGAGGCCAGGACGCGGTTCTCGCCGGTCGAGCGGACCGTCCACGTCTCCGAGCCGGAGCCCTCGCCCCAGTTCGTGCGGAAGCAGCTCGCCCCCAGCTGGTGGCGGGGCACGTTCCAGTCGGTCTTGACGGTGCCCTCGAACTTGGCCAGGAACCGCGCCTGGCGCGGCTTGGCGGCCGCGGCGGGCTGGGCGGCGAGCGCGAGCAGCGCCGCGAGCGCGAGGAGGAGGGAGGTCGTGCGCATGGCGCCACGATGCCCGAGCCGGCGCGCGGCGGCATCAGGGAGCTCCCTGGTCAGGCCACGGCGGCCAGCGGCGCCGGCGCGGCGAGCTGCCGCTCGACCACCGCGCACGTCGCCGCGACGACCTCCGGGTCGAAGTGCGTCCCCGCGCTGCGGCGCAGCGGGTCTGGGCGGCGCGGTAGGAGCGGTCGGTGGTGATGGCGCTGTAGGCGTCGGCGCAGGCGACGATCCGGGCGGGCAGCGGGATGTCCTCGGCGGCCAGGCCGTCGGGGTAGCCGCCGCCGTCCCAGCGCTCGTGCGAGCCGCGCACCACGACGCCGACCTCGCGCAGCCAGCCGCCGACGCGGTCGAGCATCTGCTGGCCGAGCACGGTGTGCGTCTTCATCACCGCCCACTCCGCGTCGTCGAGCGGCCCGGGCTTGTTGATGATCTCGCTGGGCACCTGGATCTTGCCGACGTCGTGCAGCAGCGCCCCGAGCTCCGTGAGCTGGCGGTCGTGCAGCCCGAGGCGCAGCTCCTCGGCGACCGCGACCGAGAGCTCGACGACGCCCTGGCTGTGGTCGCCGGTGTACTCGTCGTCGTCGCCGATGACGTCGCCCAGCAGCAGCGCGATGCGCCGGTAGGTCTCCGAGAGGGCCAGCGCCTGGTCGAGGCGCTCGCGCCGCTCGGCCGCGAACCGGCGCAGCAGCACGGCCAGCGGCAGCGCCGCGAGGAAGCCCCAGTCGCCGGCGAGCGCGAGCGCCAGGCCGACGGGCGCCAGCAGCAGGTCCATCGACCACACCTGGGCGAGCTCGCCGGCGTGGGCGCGGGGCGCGGACCCGGCCGCCCACGCGCGCGGCAGCGACACCGCGACGTCGGTGGCGAAGGCGGCGGCCAGCGCGGCGGCGACCGCCGGCGCCGAGCGCCCGGCGAGCAGCAGCACCCCCGCCGGGGCGACCGCGTACCACGCGTCGTTGAGCGCCAGCACGGCGCGGCTGGCGTGGCGGCGGCCGGCGAGGAGGTCGGGCACGCGGTCCAGCACGGTGGCCAGCGCGACGAGCACGGGCACCACGCCGGCGGGCTGCAGCGCGAAGAGCGGGACGAGCACGAGCGGGGCGGCGGTCGTGTAGCCGACGCCGACCTCGAACCCGATCCGCTGGACGAGCACGAGCGCCGCGACGAGCCCGGCGGCGAGCAGCGGGTCGAACCCGTCGTGGGCGGCGAGCGCCATCCCCACGGCCGCCGCCAGAAGGGCAGGGGCCAGCGCGGCCTCGACGAGGCCGGCGCGCGCGACAAGCGGCGAGCCCTCGCGGGCGCGGCCGGCGCGCAGCTGGTGCTCGCTCTCGGGGTCCAGCGGCGCCACGTCCCGGGTGGTCGGCCGGGCCAGAAGTCGGTACGCCGAAGATCGACGCATGTCCGATGTGCGAACTGCGACGCGCGGTCCATCATCTGCGGCAGACCCCGGCGCCACGGACGGCGCCGGGTCCTCCACGCAGGAAGGGACACACGGACGTGAAGCTGCTGCTGCGCACCCTGCTCGCCGTCGCCGCGCTCGCCGCGGCGGCGCCGGCGGCCGATGCCGGCGTGCTCGTCAGGAGCGCGCCCGACTGCGCCACCCAGAGCCTGTCGCGGCCGTTCACGCCGTGGCTGGACTTCGCCTGGTACACGCCCGTCGCGGGCGGCGCGTTCGAGGCCGGCGCACCCGGCTGGACGCTCTCCTCCGGGACGAAGGTCGTCGACGGCAACGAGCCGTGGAGGGTCCGCGGCGACGACCACCGCCGGTCGCTGAAGATCCCCTCGGGCGGCAAGGCCACCAGCCCGACGATCTGCGTCGGCCTCGGCCACCCGACGCTGCGCTTCTTCGCGCGCCGCGTGGGCGGCACCGCCCTGTCGACCCTGCGCGTCGACGTGCGCTTCGAGCTGTCGACCGGGACGGTGGTGACCGCGCCCGTCGGCGTCATCGTCAGCGGCTCGCAGTGGGCGGCGACGCTCCCGGGCGCGGTCGTCGCGAACCTCCTGCCGCTGCTGCCCGGCGAGACGACGCCGATCCAGTTCCGCTTCGTGCCCCAGGGCTCGGCCGCGTGGCAGATCGACGACGTGCTCGTCGACCCCTGGCGCAACCGCTGACGCACCTCGGTCCGCCGCGAACCTCCCGGCTCCAGCGCATCGCCGCCCGGACCCGCGCTCGGGTCAGGTCGCCAGCGCCACCAGCGCCGTCATGTCGCATGCGACGCCGCCCTCAGGCGTCGCGCGGTGGCGCCGCGCGTCGGCGGCCTCCTCCCCCACGTGCTCGCGCAGCGCGGTCGCGATGGCGTCGAAGTGCGGTTGGCGCTCGCGCCCGGCCCAGGTCGCGATCGCCGCACGACCGCCCGGCGCCAGCGCGCGACGCATCTCCCGGACCGCGCCTGCGCTCGCGGCGGCCTGGCCCCGCTGCTGTGCCCAGTCCATGGGTCATCCGAGCAGATGGCGCCAGGAGAGCGCAACCTGGTCGACGGGCTCGATGCCCACCGGCTCGCCGTCGACGCGGACCTCGCGCCCGTCGGGCGACACGGTCACGTCGGCCAGCCGCTCGTTGCGCACCATGTCGCGCGCGGTGACCTCGCGGCAGCCCCGGACCTTGGAGCGCGGGCGCGTCGTCGGCAGCTCGGCGTCCATCGCCGCGCCGGCGAGGAAGGCCAGCGACACGCGCGCCGCCGCGGCGCCCTGCGCGGCGATCTGCCGGCGCACGGTGACGGGCTCGCAGAGCATGGTGGTGGCGTCGGGGTCGCCGCTGGCGCCCCAGACGGCCATGCCCATCTTGACCACCAGCTCGGGGCGCACGCCGACGTGCTCGGGCCGCCAGATCACGCAGTCGGCGAGGCGGCCGGGCGTGAGCGCGCCGACGTCGTGGGCGAGGCCGTGGACGATCGCCGGGTTGATGGTGACCTTGGCCAGGTGGCGCAGCACGCGCTCGTTGTCGTCGTCGCCCTCGCCGCCACGCACGCGCTTCATGACGTCGGCGTTCTGCAGCGCGCGGCGGACGACCTCGCCGGCGCGGCCCATCCCCTGGCTGTCGCTGGAGAGCATGTGGCCGATGCCGAGGTCGTGCAGGACGCCCTCGGCGGCCATCGTCGCCGGGCGCACGCGGGCGCGCGCGGCGGTCAGGTCGCCGTGGACGACGCCGGGCTCGAGCACGTGGACCGCGGCGACCATCGCGAGGTGCTCGTCGGCGGTGTGGCGGCCGAACGGCACCGTCGGCGTCGTGGACGAGGTGAGGATCCGCTCGCGGCCGGCGAGGCGCAGCAGGTCGGGCGCGTGGCCGCCGCCGGCGCCCTCGATGTGGAACGCGTGCACGCTGCGCCCGCCGAAGGCCTCCAGCGTGTCCTCCACCGACAGGACCTCGTTGAGCCCGTCGGTGTGGATCGCCAGCTGCACGTCGTGGCGGTCGCAGACGTCCAGCGCGGTGCGGATCTGGCGCGGCCCGGCGGCGACGTCCTCGTGGATCTTCAGCCCCGCCCCGCCGGCGCGCAGCACCTCCTCGACGGCCGCCGCGCGCGACGAGGACCCGCGCACCAGCAGCGCCGCGTTGATCGGCACGTCCTCCAGCGCGGCCCACGCCGTCGCCAGCCCCGCCTCGGGGTTCGTGCCGAGGTTCCACACCGGCCCGTAGTCCTGGCTGACCATCGTGGTCACGCCGCCGGCCAGCAGCGCGTCGGTGACCTGCGGGGAGAGCCAGTGCACGTGGGTGTCGACGCCGCCCGGCGTGACGACCATGCCGGTGGCGTCGAGCACCGCGGTGGTGACGTCGAGCACCACGTCGATGCTGTCCATGGTGTCCGGGTTGCCGGCGCGGCCGACGGCGACGACGCGGCCGTCGCGCACGCCGATCGACGCGCGGCGCACGCCGAGGATCGGGTCCAGCAGCAGGCCGCCGGTGATGGCGACGTCGACGCCCCCGCGCTCGGCGCGGACGCCGAGCCCGTCGCGCATCGTGTTGCCGAAGCCGGGGACCAGCGCATCGGGGCCGCCGGCCTCGTCGGCCTCGGCGACGACCTCGAGCGCCGTGTCCCCGAGCCGGACGCGCTCAGGCACCGAGGAACCCCAGCTCACGGGCGTGCTCGAGCGCAGCCTCGCGCGCGCCCGGCGCGTCGAGGTGACCGTCGACGAGGTCGCCGTGGCCGCGCACGACGCGGTCGCCGCCGATCGGCACGAGCGCGACCTCGCGCGGCTCGCCCGGCGCGAAGAAGCACTTGGCGCGCGCGGGCAGCGCCAGGCGCATCCCCCACGCCGCGGCGCGGTCGAAGCGCAGCCGCCGGTTGGCCTCGAAGAAGTGCAGGTGGCTCGTGACGCCGATGAGGACGTCGCCCTCGTTGACGACCTCCAGCCGCGCGACCGCCCCGTCGAGCCACGGCGCGGGCGGCTCCTGCGGCGCCGCCGGCGGCGCGCCGCCGAGCGGGTCCTCGGCGACGACGAGGTGGCGGCCGTCGGGGAACAGCGCCTCGACCTCGATCCGCGGCACGAGCGCGCGCACGCCGTCGAGCACGTCGTCCTCGCCGAGCACGCGGTAGGCGGTCGCGACGACCTCCGCGTAGGAGCGCCCGTCGCGGGCGGCCTCGCACACCTCGTCGGCGATCAACGCGGTCGCCTCGGCCTGGTTGAGCTGCAGGCCGCGCGCGCGGCGCTTGCGCGCGAGCTCGGCGGCGAGGAAGAGCAGCAGCCGGTCCTGCTCCTGGGGCAGCAGCCTCATCGGCCCGCAGCCTAGTCGCCCCGCGCGACGCGGTGCGAGGCGCGCGACCTGGCATGCTGCGGGCCGATGCGCACGCCCGCCGAGCTCGGCCTCACGATGCCCCCGGAGTGGGCGCCCCACGAGCGGACGCTCATGGGCTGGCCGTGCCGGCGCGAGCTGTGGGGCGGGCAGCTCGAGGCGGCCAAGCGCGAGTCGGCGGCCGCGGCCAACGCGGTCGCGGCGTTCGAGCCGGTCACGATGGTCGCCGCCTCGCCCGCCGACGCGGCCGAGGCCCGGGCCGCGGTGGCCGCCGCGGTCGAGGTCGTCGAGCTGCCGATCGACGACTCGTGGCTGCGCGACAGCGGGCCGATCTTCGTCGTCGACGACGTCGCGCGGCCGACCCGGCGCGAGGCGGTGCACTTCGGCTTCAACGCCTGGGGCGAGAAGTTCACGCCCTACGACAAGGACGAGGCGATCGGCGCCCTGCTGGCCTGGCGCATGGGCGACCAGGTGCACAAGGCGCCGCTCGTGCTCGAGGGCGGCTCGATCGCCGTGGACGGCGCCGGCACGCTGCTGACGACCGAGCAGTGCCTGCTGCACCCCAACCGCAACCCGTCGCTGGCGCGCGGGCGCATCGAGGCGCACCTCGAGGCCTTCCTCGGCGTCGAGCGCGTCGTGTGGCTGAACCGGGGCCTCGTCGAGGACCGCGACACCGACGGGCACGTCGACCTCATCGCCGCGTTCACCGGCCCGGGCGCGATCCTCCTGCAGAGCGCGGAGCCCGGCAGCCCCAACCACGAGCTGCTGGCCGAGAACCGCGAGCGCGCGCTGGCCGCGGGGCTCGAGGTGACCGACTTCCCGTGCCTGGCCTACGCGGAGGTCGAGGGCGAGCAGGTCGTCATGTCCTACATGAACTCCTACCTCGGCGACCGCTTCGTCGTGGTGCCCACGGCGGGGCAGCCGGACCTCGACGCGGAGGCGCTGGCCCGCCTGGGCGACGCGTACCCCGGCAAGGAGGTCGTCGGCGTCCCCGGCGTCGTGCACGCCTTCGGCGGCGGCGGGCCCCACTGCATCACGCAGCAGGTGCCCGCCGTGGCGCGGTGAGCTAGTAGCCCAGCGTCTTGTGCGAGACCCGCTCGCAGTGGCGGATCCTGTAGTGCTTGTGCGCGCGCCGGCTGACGTACAGGACGTCGCGGCCGCCGCCGCAGTCGATGAGGCCGCGGCCCCAGTGGGCCTTGATCCAGTCGTTGCCGCCGCGGGCGCGGATGGTGTTGCGCCCGTGGCTGGCGTAGATCACGTCGCGGCCGTTGCCTCCGGTGATGCGGTCCCACTGCGAGCGCGGCTGGCCGGAGGGCTTGTAGTCGCCCCAGATGACGTCGCCCCAGGGGCCGGCGACGATGCGGTCGCTGCCATGGCCCCCGAGCAACTCGTTGTGGCCGGCGCGGCCGCTGACGACGTGCAGGCCCCCGCCGCGGTGGACGAAGCGGCGCTGGCACCTGCCGCGCTTGTGGACGCCGTCGCAGGAGTAGCGGCGGTCCTGGCCGCCGAAGGGGTCCTGGCCCGGGACGGCGACGAGCGGCCGCGAGGCGTCGTGCTTGTTCATCAACAGGACCCCGGTGATCGGGGGCCAGTGGGCATGGCTGGTCTTGGCCGCGGCTGACGGGGCCGGAACGAGGGCAGCGGTCAGCAACAGCGCGTTTCTGGCGGATCGGCGCATGAAGCGGGCGAGGCTAGCCAGCTTCCCGGCGCGTCGAAGGTCGCCCTTCTGACGCGTCGGCGTCGCGCGTCGCAGCTGCTCGTGCGCGCTGCAGCGTGCCGCGCAGGAATGGCCAGGGATCGTCGAGCGACACCACCGACTTGGCCTCGCAGGCGGCGAACCAGCGCAGCCACCGGCGCAGCGGGATGCCGGCCTCGCGGGCGGCCCGGGCGTCGTGGCGGTGGTAGGCCCAGCGGACCCCGGGCGTCGCGGCTCGGGGCGCGGGCCGGGGCTCGCCGGTGAGGTCGCGGAAGACGAGGTCGGGCAGGTTGACGCCCGCCCGCGCCCCCGGGTGGTGCCAGAGGTTGAAGCGCGGGTTGACCTCCAGCAGCCACAGGCGGCCGCCGGGGTCGCGCTTGAAGTCGAGTTTGGCGACGCCGCGCAGCCCCATGCGCTCGACGAGCTCGCGGCCGAGGCGCAGCACGTCGGGCTCGGCGGTGATCTCCAGCGCCGTGCTGAACCCGTGCTCGGCGGGCTGCGTGCGGATCTTGCGCCCGGCGAACTCGCCGGCGACCGCGCCGCTGGAGTCGACGTACGCGTGGTAGCTCTCGACGCGCCGCTCGCCGCCGGGGACCAGCGCCTGCACGAGCAGCTCGTCGTCGCCGTCGCCGAGGCGGCCCCACAACCGCCGCAGCTCGGCCGGCGAGTCGGCGCGCACCGCCTTCGCCGTGCCGGCCACCGGGCGCCAGGTCCGGTTCTGGCGGGTGAGCGGCTTGACCACGACGGGGTACGGCACGCCGAGCCCGGCCGCGGGGTCCTCGGTGGCGGCGGCGACGCGCCGGCTCGGCGGGACCGGCAGCGGCAGGCGCTCGGCCAGGTCCCGGAAGCGGTCCTTGTCGACGAGGTCCTCGACGAGCTCGGAGCCGGCGACCACGAACCGGAAGGCGCCGCCGAGCCGGTCGCGGTGGCGCGAGACGAGCAGCAGGTCCCAGTCGCCCTCGTAGACGAGGGCGGGCGGGGCCGGGTGCCCGGCGGCGAAGGACAGCAGCGCGTCCAGCAGCCGGTCAGGCTCCCGCCACGGATCGGCCCAGGGCACGGTCGCGACCGTGAAGCGGGAGTACCGTGCGACGTCATGGGAGGGAGCGGCGACGGCGCACCGGCGGCCGGCCAGCCCCAGCGGGCGGACGAGGTCCATGCTCCCGATCACGCAGGCCAGCGGCCCGGCTCCCTGGCGACGCCTCCCGAGCACCCTGCGGCCAGCATGGCCGCTGGCCCGCCCGACGGCAAGGCGGTCGGGCAGGCGGCGCCGCGCCTCGCGCTCTGGGCCGGCCTCTCCCCCGCGGTCCACCTCCGGCGGCCCGACCGCGAGCTGCCGTTCCCGTTCGGCGCCCCCGGCACGACCCTCGTCGCGCGCGGCCGCCAGGCGCTCTGGCTCGGGGTGGCCGCGCTGGGCCTGCGGCCGGGCGACGAGGTGCTCGCGCCCGCGTACTGCTGCGGCGCGGAGGTCGAGGCGCTCGCGCGGCGCGGGCTGGCGTGCCGCTTCCACGACGCGACGCCGACGCTGGCGCCCGACCCCGCCGAGCTCGACGCGCTGTGTGGCCCGCGGACCCGCGCGCTGCTGCTCATCCACTACCTCGGCTTCCCGCAGGACGCCGCCGCGTGGCGCGCGTGGTGCGACGACCGCGACCTGCTGCTGATCGAGGACTGCGCGCACGCGTGGCCGGCGTCGGCCGGTGGGCGGCCGCTCGGGTCCTTCGGGGACCTCGCGATCTTCAGCCTGCACAAGCCGATCCCGCTGGCCGCGGGAGGGGCGCTGCACGTGCGGGCGAAGGCCGCGGCGCCGCCGGAGCGCGAGGACGGCGTCGCCGCCGGCGCGGTGCTGCGCCGCCACGCCGTGTGGGCGGCGGGGCGGTCGCGCGCGGCGGGGGCGCTGGTCGAGGCCGCGCGGCGGCGGCGCCCGTACGCCGGCGACGCCGGCCTCGGCGACCCGGACGCGCCGGTGCCCGCGTCGACGCGGTACCTGCTGGCGCGCCTCGCGCCCGAGGCGGCGGCCGC
>JACRMD010000033.1:0-4637 GCA_016215085.1 Solirubrobacterales bacterium
TGCTCGGAGCTGCCGGGCCTCGGCGTCGTCGTGTGCACCGGGCGGTCCACGGTCGCCCAGCGCGTGCGCGGCCTGCGTCTGGGCGCCGACGACTGGCTGTCCAAGCCCTGCCACCCCGAGGAGCTCATCGCCCGCGTCGAGGCCGTCGTGCGGCGGCGCCGCCGCAGCGAGGCGCGCGACGACAGCGGCCCGGTCGTCGCCGGCGAGCTCGAGATCCGCGCCGACCGCTTCCAGGCCTTCGTCGGCGGCGAGTCGGTGGACCTCACCCGCCGCGAGTTCGAGCTCATCGAGCTGCTGGCCGGCTCCGAGGGCCGCGTGCTCGAACGCGAGGAGATCTACCAGCGCGTGTGGGGCTACGCGATGGCCCGCGGCGACCGCTCGGTCGACGTCTTCGTGCGCAAGCTGCGCCAGAAGCTCGAGAAGGCCTCGCCGCAGTGGCGCTACATCCACACGCACTTCGGCGTCGGCTACCGCTTCGCCGCCGAGCCGGTCGAGGGCAGCGCCGTGGCGCAGCTGGAGGCCGCCGCCGAGGCGGCCACTCCGGCCGTGCGCCCCAGCGGCGAGCGCGCGCTCGTCCGGTAGGGCGCGGCGCAGGTCGCGCCGCGCCCGGCGGTGCCTCAGGCCGCGAGCTCGCGGCCGGTGGGCGCGACCTCGACGTCCACGTCGATGCCGTCGCGCACGCTCTGCGTCACCACGCAGAAGTCCTCGAAGAGCTCCAGGCAGCGGCGCATGCGCGGCCGCTGGTCCTCGTCGACGACCGGCTCGATGCGGACCTTGATGTCCTGCACGCGCAGGCGACCCTCCTCGTTGCGGTCGAGGTCGGCGCTGACCGTCGTGCGCAGGTCGTGGACGTCGACGCGGGCCCGGCGCAGGCAGTACAGCGCGCTGGCGCTCAGGCAGTTGCCCACCGCGGCCGCGAGGATGCGCGCCGCGTTGGGGCCCGTGCCCGCGCCCAGCGGCGCGGGCTCGTCGAGCAGCAGCGGCGGCACGCCGTCCTCGTGGAAGTCCACGAGGAAGCGGTAGCCGTCCTGGAGGTCCATGGTGAGGGTGAAGCCGTGGTCATCGGCCATCGCCGGCCACCTCCTCCGCGGGCTGCTCGAGCCGGTCCAGGGCCTCGACGAGCTGGTCGGCGCCGACGACGCCCGCCGCCTTGCCGACGAACTCCCCGTCGCGCAGGACCGCCAGGGTCGGGATCGACTGGACCTGGAAGGCCGCGGCCAGCTGGGGCTCCTCGTCGACGTTGACCTTGGCGAAGCGGACGCCGGGGCGCAGGCGCGCCGCGCGCTCGAGCTGCGGGTGCATGACGCGGCACGGGCCGCACCACGGTGCCCAGAAGTCGACGACGGCGACGCCGGGGCCGGCGACCGCGTCCGCGAAGGTCTCGGTGGTCAGGTCGGTGATCGTGCTCATGGGATGGGGTCTGCTCCGGGTCTCAGAGGGCGACCAGGCCGCGCTTGCGGCTGGCCAGGAAGTAGCGCTCGAAGGCGAGCTTGGCCCAGTGGGCCTGCGGGCCCGCCATGACGCGGGCGTGGTCGCCGCCGCCCAGGACGCGGTCGGCCTTGAAGATCACGCCGTTGTTGCCGGCGTCCAGGACGCAGATCGCGGCCAGCTCCTCCAGCGGGAGCGGGTGGCGGCGGCCGCCCTGCAGGTCGGCGACGATGTTGCGCGCCGCGGCCTTGGCCATGGTCTCGCTCATCTGGCCGGTCTTGGGCACGCCCGCGGGCACCGGGGTGGGCTGCGGCGGCGCGATGGCGATCGCCACGCCGGCGGCGTAGACGTCGCGGTGCTCGGGATGGCGGAACTCGTCGTCGACGGGCACGAACCCCATCGGGTTGGCGAGCCCGTCGGCCTCGCGGATCGCGTCGACGCCGGTGAACGGCGGGACGACCATCGAGTAGGCGAACGGCAGCGTGCGGCCGCCCTCGAGCTCGAGCTCGCCGTCGCGGACCTCCGTGATGACGCTGTTGGGCAGCCCCTCGATGCCCAGCCGGTCGAAGAACCCCTCGATGCGCCGCTGCGAGTCGCCGACGCCGCCGAGGCCGAAGTGGCCCAGGTACGGCTCGGCGCTGACGAACGTCACCGGCGCGACGTCCTCGAGGCCGGCCTTCCTGATCCGGTGCTTGACGTTGAAGAGGAACTCGTAGGAGGCGCCGAAGCACGACCCGCCCTGGGCGGTGCCGACGACGACGGGGCCGGGCTCCTCGAGGAACCGCTCCCACGCGTCGCGGGCCAGCAGCGCGTGGTCGAGGTTGCACACCGACTGGGTGAAGCCGTCCTCGGGCCCGAGCCCGGGGACCTTCTCGAACGCCAGCCGCGGGCCGGTGGCCACGAGCAGGCGGTCGTAGTCCAGGACCTCGCCCGAGGTCGTGGTGACGGTATGGGCCGCCGGGTCGACCGCGGCGGCCGCCTCGTTGACGAAGCGGATGCCCTTGCCCTCGTAGAGCGGGGCCAGCGGGAAGGTCACGTCATCGGCGTCGCGGGTGCCGAACGGCAGCCAGATGAGCGACGGGATGAACGTGAAGTGGTCGCGGGGGTCGAGGACGACGACCTCGTGAGGGTCGTCGAGGTGCTTGCGCAGCTCCAGCGCGGCCGTGAGCCCGGCGAAGCTCGAGCCGAGGACGACGACGCGCTGGGGACTGGTGGAGGACATGCCTGGGCGCTCCTTCGGGACGGAATTCACAACTCCACGGTTGTGCGGTTTTCAACATACCACCACTGTCTCCTTTTCACAACCGTGAAGTTGTGATACGCTGCTCGTCATGCCAGAGCAGACCCCGGCTCCCCACCCGCTGCCAGACCCGCTGGTCGACCTGATCGCGGGCCGCTTCCGCGTGCTGGCCGAGCCCATGCGCATCAAGCTCCTCGACCGCCTCCGGGACGGCGAGGCCACCGTGGCGGAGCTGCAGGAGGCCGTCGGCGCCTCGCAGCAGAACGTCTCCAAGCACCTCGGCGTGCTCCTCAACGCCGGGATGGTGTCCCGCACCAAGCGCGGCACCTCGGCCGTGTACGCGATCGCCGACCACGGCGTCTTCGAGCTGTGCGAGCAGGTCTGCGGCGGGCTGCGCCGGCAGATCGTCGAGCTCGACGCGATGCTCCAGGGCCAGGGCGGGGTGGCGTGATGCCCACCCGCTCGTGTGTCCGTGAGGCCGGCTGGCCGCTGGAGCGCGTGCTCTTCGCGATGGCCGGCACGGTCGTGCTGCTCAGCGTCCTGCTGGCGGCCGTCGTCTCGCCCTGGTTCCTGCTGCTGACCGCCTTCGTCGGCGTCAGTCAGTGGCTCTACGTCCTCGTCGGCGCCTGCCCGGCGTCGCTCGTGCTGGGCCGCGCGTTCGGCCTGCGCTCGACCCTGTACCGCAAGGAGGTGACCCGATGAGCCAGGTCGGCCCCATCGGCAAGCTCGGTCACTGGACCGCTACGCACTTCAAGGCCGTCGCCATCGGGTGGCTGGTCCTCGCCATCGGCCTCGGCGCGCTCGCGCCGAAGGTCGAGCACGCGCTCTCCGGCGCCGGCTGGGAGGCCTCGGGCTCCGAGTCGGTCAAGGCGCGCGAGCTCATCGACAAGAACTTCCAGGGCATGTCGAGCTACGGCCTGATGGTCGTGGTCCACGGCAAGCAGGGCGCCGCGTTCGACAGGACGCTCGCCGAGGCCCGTGACGCCCTGGCGGCCAGCCCGGCGGTGACGACCGTCGCCAGGCCGGTCGTCTCGCAGGACGGGCAGACCGCCGTCCTGCAGGCCGGCGCCGCCCGCAACGCCAACGACATGGTCCGCGCGGCCGACGACCTCAAGGGCGAGCTGCACGGCCTGAGCGCGAACGGCGTCGACGTCAACCTCACCGGCGCGTCCGGCATGTGGTCGGACTTCAACGAGGCCAACAAGACGGCCATGATGAAGTCCGAGCTGATCTCCTGGCCGGTCACGCTCGGCATCCTCGTGCTGGCCTTCGGCTCGCTGGTCGCGGCCGGGCTGCCGCTGATGCTGACGATCCTCGGCCTGGTCGCCTCGGCGGGCTCGCTGTACCTCGGCACCCAGGTCATGGACATCTCGATCTGGGCGATGAACTTCGCGCTGATGTTCGCGCTCGCGCTGGGCATCGACTACGCGCTGTTCGTGGTGATGCGCTTCCGCGGGGCGTTCTTCGGATCCAAGCTCACGGCCGAGGAGGCGACCGCCGTCACGATGGACACGGCGGGCAAGGCGGTGCTCTTCTCCGGCCTGACCGTGCTCATCTCGCTCAGCGCCGTGATGCTGGTGCCCAGCCCGGCCTTCCGGTCGATGGCGCTCGGGATCATGCTCTCGGTCATCTTCATCCTGGCCGCGACGCTCACGCTCCTGCCCGCCGTGCTGGCGAAGCTCGGGCCGCGGGTGGACAAGCTGTCGCTGCCCTGGGTGCACTCCGGCGAGCACCGCTCGCCGCGGTTCGCCGCGTGGGGCGAGCGCCTGTGGCGCAAGCCCTACGGGTACGCCGCCGTCTCGGTCGCCCTGCTCGTCGCGCTGTCGATCCCGGTCTTCTCGCTGGACACCGGCATGCCGTCGATCAAGGTGGTGCAGTCGAGCGACGGCTCGCGCCCGGGCTACTAGCAGGTCCAGCAGGCCTTCGGGCCGGGCGGCACCGGCCCGCTGCAGCTCGTCGCGCCGTCCGG
>JACRMD010000033.1:4690-9581 GCA_016215085.1 Solirubrobacterales bacterium
CAAGGCCGACCCCGGCATCGCGCAGGTCATGCCCGCCCAGCAGGGCGCCGGCGGCACGACGCTGATCATGGCCGTGCCGAAGACCGACCCGTCGCAGCCCGCGACGGCGCAGACCGTCGACCGGCTCCGCGCCGACCTGCCCGCCAACGCGATGATCGGCGGCGCGGTGGCCGAGAACCACGACCTCGAGCAGCTGCTCAAGGACAAGACCCCGCTGGTCATCGGCGTGGTGCTCGTCCTCGGGTTCCTGCTGCTGCTCGTCGCCCTGCAGGCCCCGGTGATCGCCGCCGTCGGCGTGCTCACCAACCTGCTGGCGACCGGCGCGGCGTTCGGCGTGGCGCAGCTCATCTTCCAGGAGGGGCACCTCTCCGGGCTGCTGGGCTTCGAGTCGCAGGGCTTCCTCGACGCGTGGGGCCCCGTGTTCTTCTTCGCGATGATCTTCGCGATCTCCATGGACTACACGGTGTTCCTGCTGTCGTCGGCCAAGGAGCACTGGGACCGCTCGCACGACGCCCGCGACGCGATGGTCGGCGGCATGGCCCACTCGGGCCGCGTGATCTTCGCCGCGGCCGCGGTGATGGTGGCGGTGTTCTTCACCTTCGCCCTCTCCGGCCCGCTGCCGCCCAAGGAGATGGGCGTGATCCTCGGCGTGGCCGTGCTGCTCGACGCGTTCCTGGTGCGGCTGCTGCTCGTCCCGGTGATGCTGCGGCTGCTCGGCGCGCGCGCCTGGTGGCTGCCGCGCTGGGTCGACCGCGTCCTCCCCGACGTCCGGTTCGGGCACGCCTGATGCTGTTCCGTCGCACGCGCTCGATCACCCCGGCGGAGGCGGCAGCCGCCTCCGCCGCGGGCGAGCTCGACCTGGTCGACGTCCGCGAGCCCGGCGAGGTCCGCGCCGAGCCGCTGGCCGGGGCGCGCAACATCCCGCTCGGCGAGCTGGGCCGGCGGCTCGGCGAGCTCGATCCGGCCCGGCCGCTCGCGTTCGTGTGCCGCTCGGGCGCCCGCAGCGCGGGCGCCACGCGCATGGCCGCCAAGGCCGGCCTTGACGCGGTCAACGTCCGTGGTGGGATGCTCGCCTGGACCCGGGCGGGCGTTCCCGCCGATCCCAAGGAGACCCGATGATCTTCCGGCAGATCACCCATGACGACCTCGGCTGCGCCTCGTACCTGATCGGCGACGAGGACGCCGGCGTCGCCGCCGTCGTCGACCCCAAGCTCGACATCGAGGAGTACCTCGCGCTCGCGCGCTACATGGGCGTGCGCATCGAGCACGTGCTCGAGACCCACAACCACGCCGACCACGTGTCCGGCCACGGGCGGCTGGTCGCCGCCACGGGCGCCACGGTGCACATCCACCGCGACGCCGAGCCCGACTACGAGCACGAGCCCTTCGACGACGGCTGGGAGCTGGCGCTGGGCTCGGTGACCGTGCGGGCGCTGCACACGCCCGGCCACCGGCCCGAGCACACGGCCTTCGCGCTCATCGACACCGCGCGCGGGCCCGAGCCGTGGGCGGTGCTCACGGGCGACACGCTCTTCGTCGGCGACATCGCGCGGCCCGACCTCGCGGTCGACAAGGAGGAGGGCGCGCACGGGATGTTCCAGTCCCTGCGCGACAAGCTGCTGTCGCTGCCGGGCGCGTGCGAGGTCTGGCCCGGCCACCTGGGCGGCTCGCTCTGCGGCGGGCCCGGCATGGACATGAAGGTCTCGTCGACCATCGCCTACGAGCTGGCCCACAACGACCTGCTCGCCGAGGACGACGAGGAGCGGTTCGTCGAGCGGGCGATCGGGTCGCTGGCCCCGCAGCCGCCGAACTTCCAGGCGATCGTCGCGCGCAACCGCGGCCCGCTGGTGGCCGACGAGGTGCACGTCGACGCGCTGACGCCGCGGCAGGTCGACGAGCTGCGCGACGCCGGCGCGCTGGTGGTCGACGTCCGCACCGACCTGCAGTTCGACGACGCCCACATCCCGGGCGCGGTCTGCAACCCGGCCGTGCGCGCCGGCTTCGGCACGAAGCTCGCGTGGGTCGCCGAGCGCGATCAGCCGATCGTGCTCGTCGGCCGTGACGACGACGACGCGGTGCACGCGGCGCACCTCGCCGCATCGGTGGGCATCTCCCACATCGCGGGCTACCTCGCGGGCGGCATGACGTCGTGGCGCGAGGAGAAGCGGCCGACCGCGTCGGTCGAGCGGATCGACGTCGCGCGGCTGCACGAGCGCATCGACGACGTCCAGGTGCTCGACGTGCGCGAGCGCCAGGAGTTCGACGACGGCCACATCGAGGGCTCGGCCCACGTCCCCTACCACGACGTACGGGGCGTCCCGGACGGCCTGGACCCGGCGCGGCCGATCGCGGTGATCTGCTCCTCGGGCCAGCGCAGCGCGGTCGCCGCGTCGCTGCTGGCGCGCCACGGCGCCGCGCGGCCCGTCCACGTCGCCGACGGCGGCGTCGGGACGTGGCAGCGCGAGGGCTGGCCGGTCGTCACCTCCGAGCCCCAGCCGGCGTCGCGCTAGCCCGTGGCGCTCGCCGCCATCCTCTTCGGCCTGGCGATCGGGCTGACCGTCGGCGCGCTCGGCGGCGGCGGGTCCGTGCTCGCGGTCCCGGTGCTCGTCTACGTGCTCGGGCAGAGCGTGCACGAGGCGACGACCGAGTCGCTGGTGATCGTCACCGCGGCGGCGCTGGCCGGCGGGCTCGGGCACGCGCGCGAGGGCCAGGTCTGCTGGCGCCACGCGGGTGCGTTCGTGGCCGCGGCGCTCCCGGGCGTGATCGCCGGCACCGTGCTCGGCGACGCGGTCGGCGGGGCGACGCTCATCGCCACCTTCGCGGTGGTGATGCTCGTCGCGGCGGCGGCGACCTGGCGCAAGGCGAGCACGGCCGAGGCGGGCGCGGTGGGGTTCGCGGACCGGCCGGTCTGCCCGCCCGTGCTGCTCGGCCGCGACCTCGGCGTCGGCCTGCTCGTCGGGCTGCTCACCGGCTTCTTCGGCGTCGGCGGCGGCTTCCTGGTGGTGCCGGCGCTGGCGATCGCCCTGGCCCTGTCGATGCGCCTGGCCGTGGGGACGTCGCTGGTGATCATCACCGTGACGTCGCTGCTCGGCCTCGCCTCCCATCTGGCGATCGGGCGCACGATCGAGGCCGACGTGACGATCGCGATGACCGTGGCGTGCGTCATCGGCGCGCTGGGCGGCGTCGCCGTCGCGGGCCGCGTGCCCCAGCGGCTGCTCGGCCACGGCTTCGCGGCGGTCGTCGCGGCGGTCGCCGTCTACCTGCTGGTGTCGGCCGCCTTCCTCGGCGGCCCGCCCGGCTCCTAGAAGCTGCCGCGAAGCTGCTCGAGCGCGGCGCGCGCCTCCTCGTTGCCCTGGCCGGTGAGATCCCGGTGCAGCCGCAGCGCCTCCTGCTCCTTGCCCTCGGCGAGCAGCCGCCGCACGCCCTCGGTCTCCTCGACGGCGGGAGCGGGCCGCTCGGGCATGGGTCCCATGCCCACGTGCTCGTGGATCTGCCGCAGATGGTCCTCCAGGTGCTGGATGCGCCGGTGCAGGGCGTCGATCCGCAGGTGCGCCTCTTCAGTCACACCGCGCATCGTACGTGCCGCCCCCGACGCGGCGGTACGCTTGGGCTCGTGACCGCCGGCGCGCGCAACGTCCTCATCATCGTGGCGCTCGCGGCCGCGGTCGCGTTCCTGCCGGGCGGCGGCGACACGGCGAACTTCGTCGCCGCGGTCCTCTCGATCGCGATCCTCGCCTCGTTCGTGCTGATCCTCGCGCGCTTCTACCGCGAGAACCGCGTCGCGATCTTCTCGCTGGGCGACCGGCACCGGGCGATGCTCTACGGCGCGATCGGCCTCGTCGTCCTGGCGATGGCCGGCATCGACCGGCTGTTCGACACAAGCATCGGCGTGGTCATCTGGTTCGCGATGATGGCCGGCGCGTCGTTCGCCGTGTACCAGGTGTGGCGCCACTACCGCGAGTACGGCTTCTAGCCGCACCCGCTCCGCAGTTCCGCAACACCCTCGCGTAGTCCCGTCACACCGGCCGCCCCAGGATCGGGCGCATGCCCGCCCGCCCGAACCCATGGCCGCCCCGGGGCGCGCCCACACCACCCTACGGCGAGCGCGGCCAGGCGAGCGTGGAGCTCGTCGCGCTGCTGCCGCTGCTCGCCGTGCTCGCGGCGCTGCTCTGGCAGGCGGTGCTCGCGGGGCAGGCGCTCTGGCTCGCGGGCAGCGCGGCGCGGGAGGCGGCGCGCGCCCAGGCCATCGACGCGGACCCGCGCGCGGCCGCCCGCCGCGTCCTGCCGGCCTCGCTGCGCGCCGGCCTGCGCGTCCAGGCCGGCGAGGGCGGCGTCACCGTCCGGCTGGCGGTCCCCTCGGTCGTCGGCCGCGGGACGCTGACGACCGTCAGCGCGCGGGCGCGGCTGGAGCCGCAGGCATGACGCCGCCACCTCGGCTCGTCGCTCGCCGCGGGTCACGCACACGCACGGCCCGGCGCACGATCGCCTGCCCGCGCGGTCAGGCCACGGTCGAGCTCGTCGGCATGCTGCCGCTCTGCGTCGCGGTCGCGCTGGCGCTCGCGCAGCTGCTCGCCGCGGGCGCGGCGCGCGAGCTCGCGGGCACGGCCGCCCAGGCCGGCGCGATGGCGGTGCTGCAGGGCGGCGACCCGAAGGCCGCCGCGCGCGACGCGGTGCCCGGCTGGTCGCGCGGCCGCCTCGACGTCCGGGTCACGGGCCGCGCGGTCCGCGTCGAGCTCCGGCCGATCACGGTCGTGCCGGGCATGGCCGCCATGCTCGCGGCCACCGCCCGCGCGGACGCGGGGCCCGCGGCATGAGCGCCCTCGAGCGGCTGGTGGCGCTCTTCGTCGCGCCCGCATCCGGCGAACGCCCGCCCGGGGCCATGCCGGCGAGC
>JACRMD010000195.1 GCA_016215085.1 Solirubrobacterales bacterium
CGCCAAGAAGCGCAAGGTCTCCGAGGGCGACAAGCTCGCCGGCACGCCGAGCGGGTTCAGGATGACGTCGACCGGGGTGCCGTCCTCGAGGAACGGCATGTCCTGCTCGTCGACGATCTTCGAGATGACGCCCTTGTTGCCGTGGCGGCCGGCGAGCTTGTCGCCCTCGGAGATCTTGCGCTTCTTGGCGACGAAGACGCGGACCAGGTCGTTGACGCCCGGCGGCAGGTCGTCGCCGTTCTCGCGCGAGAAGGTCTTGACGTCGATGACGACGCCGCCCTCGCCGTGCGGGACCTTCAGCGAGGTGTCGCGGACCTCGCGCGCCTTCTCCTTGAAGATCGCGCGGATCAGCTTCTCCTCGGCCGTCAGCTCGGTCTCGCCCTTCGGCGTGACCTTGCCGACCAGCAGGTCGCCCGACCCGACCTCGGCGCCGATGCGCACGATGCCGCGGTCGTCGAGGTTGCGCAGCGACTCCTCCGAGCGGTTCGGGATGTCGCGGGTGATCTCCTCGTCGCCCAGCTTGGTCGTGCGGGCGTCGATCTCGTACTCCTCGATGTGGATCGAGGTGAGCTCGTCGTCCTTGACCAGGCGCTTGGACAGGATGATCGCGTCCTCGAAGTTGTAGCCCTCCCAGGACATGAAGGCGACCATCAGGTTCTTGCCGAGCGCCATCTCGCCGTTGTCGGTGGCGGAGCCGTCGGCGAGCACGTAGCCCTCGGGCACCTCCTGGCCGGTGACGACGCGGGGCTTCTGGTGGATCAGCGTGCCCTGGTTGGAGCGCATGAACTTCTGCAGCTCGTACTCGTCCTTGCCGTCCTTGCCCTCGACGACGATCGTGTCGGCGTCGACGAAGGTGACGGTGCCGGCGTTGCGGGCCAGCAGGACGTCGCCGGTGTCCAGCGCGGCGCGGCGCTCCATGCCGGTGCCCACGACCGGGGCGTCGGTCTTCAGGAGCGGCACCGCCTGGCGCTGCATGTTCGAGCCCATGAGCGCGCGGTTGGCGTCGTCGTGCTCGAGGAACGGGATCATCGCCGTCGCGACCGACCAGATCTGCTCGGGCGAGACGTCCATGAGCTCGACGTCCTTGGGCGCGACCGTGACGTACTGGCCCGCCTGGGTGCGGCAGAGGACCTCGGGGCCCTGGAGCTTGCCGTTCTTGTCGACCGGGTGGTTGGCCTGGGCGACGAGCTGCTGCTCCTCCTGCGTGGCGTCCAGGTGGACGATCTCCTCGGTGACGACGCCGTCCTTGACCACGCGGTACGGGGTGGTGACGAAGCCGTGCTCGGAGATGGTCGCGTAGCTCGACAGGGAGCCGATCAGGCCGATGTTCGGGCCCTCCGGCGTCTCGATCGGGCACATGCGGCCGTAGTGCGTCGGGTGGACGTCGCGGACCTCGATGGGCGCGCGCTCGCGGGTCAGGCCGCCCGCGCCGAGCGCCGAGAGGCGGCGGCGGTGGGTCAGGCCGGCCAGCGAGTTCGTCTGGTCCATGAACTGCGAGAGCTGCGAGGAGCCGAAGAACTCCTTGATCGCCGCGACGACCGGGCGGATGTTCACGATCGTCTGCGGGGTGATCGTGTCCTCGTCCTCGGTGGTCAGGCGCTCGCGGACCACGCGCTCCATGCGGTAGAGGCCGATGCGGAAGGCCTCCTGGATGAGCTCCCCGACGGTGCGCAGGCGGCGGTTGCCGAAGTGCTCGTACTCGTCGAGGCGGTCGGCGATCGGCTCGCGCGGGAGCACGACGGCCTCCGCGGCGTAGTCCTTGATCTCGACCTCGCCGTCCTCGGGGATGCCGAGCTCGCGCGGCAGCGCCACGAGCTCGCGGACGAGCTGGTGGATGTCGTCGTGCGTGAGCGTGCGGGTCTCGAGGTCGATGTCGAGGCCCAGGCGCGCGTTGAGCTTGTAGCGGCCGACCCGGGTGAGGTCGTAGCGCTTGGGATCGAAGAAGAGCTGGTTGAGCAGCGCGTACGCGGCGTCGACCGACGGCGGCTCGCCCGGGCGCTGCTTCTTGAACAGCTCGATGAGCGCGCCCTTCTTGGTCTTCGTGGCCTCGGTGTCGGCCTCGATGGTGTTGCGGAGGTAGACCGAGCCGTCGAAGAGCTCCGCGAGCTCCTGATCGAGGCGCTCGATGTCCTCGTGGGTCTCCTCGCGGTCCGCGTCGGTCTCCGGGTTGTACATCATGGCCCGCAGCAGGACCGTGACCGGCAGCTTGCGCTTGCGGTCGATGCGGACGAAGACCTTGCCCTTCTTGTCGATCTCCATCTCCAGCCAGCTGCCGCGCGCGGGCATCAGGTTGGCGGTGAAGACCTGCTTCTCGCGGTCCTTGGCCTCCATGATGTAGGCGCCCGGCGACCGCACGAGCTGCGTGACGACCACGCGCTCGGTGCCGTTGATGATGAACGTGCCGCGCTCGGTCATCCACGGGAAGTCGCCCATGAAGACCGACTGCTCGCGGATCTCGCCCGTCTCGTGGTTGATGAAGGCGACGGTGACCGTCAGCGGGCGCGAGTAGGTGAGGTCCTTCTCGCGGCACTCCGCGATGGAGTTGGCCGGCTCGTCGAAGGTGAACTCGCCGAAGTTGACGGCGAGGTGGCCCGTGTAGTCCTCGATCGGCGAGATGTCGTCGATCGTCTCGCGAAGGCCCCCGCTCTCAGGGTCGACCAGCCACTCGAAGGAGCGACGCTGGATGTCGATGAGGTTGGGGACGTCGAGGACCTTGTCCAGACGCGCGAAGGTCCGGCGCGTCCGGGGGGCTTCAAGGGCAGGCACGAAGGCGACTCCCGAGTGGGTCGAAGCGGATGGAACGGAGGGGGGCGCAGGCGCGTAGCGACACAGGCGCGACCTGCCAATCTAGCACAGGCAGGAGCGGCCCCCCCCTCGAGGGGCGTCGGCTCTCACGGACCCCGCCCGGGCCCCCGCGTATGTGGCGCGGGAAGCGGCTGGTGGGCGGCTGCGACTATCGGCCGACCGCGGCAGTGTAGCCGGACCTCGGATGGCACGCCACCAGCGGGGCTGGGATGCTCCCGCGCCATGCTCGCGCGCCTCCAGGTCCAGTGCCGCGACCGCCCCGGCATCGTCGCGGCGATCGCGCGCTTCCTCGCCGACCGCGGCGCGAACATCACCTCCTCGGCACAGCACTCGACCGATCCGGAGGGCGGCTGGTTCTTCCTGCGGATGGAGGCCGAGGTGGCCGCGACGGGCGGCGCCGCGGGAGCGGGCGCGGCCGGCGGCGCGGAGGCCGACGCGCTCGCCGCGCTCCGCGAGGCCTTCGCGGCCGAGGTCGCCGAGCCGTTCGCCATGGAGTGGCGGCTGGCGCCCGTGGGCGAGCGCGTGCCGGTGGCCCTGCTGGCCTCGCGCGAGGACCACTGCCTGCTGGACCTGCTGTGGCGCTGGCGGCGCGGCGACCTGCCGATGGACGTCGTGGCCGTGGTCTCCAACCACGAGCTCGTGCGCCGCGACGTCGAGGCCTTCGGCGTGCCGTTCCACCACGTGCCGGTCCCGCCCGGCGGCAAGCCCGAGGCGGAGGCGCGGATGCTCGAGCTGCTCGCCGGGCAGGTGCGGCTGGCGGTGCTGGCGCGCTACATGCAGATCCTCTCGGGGGACTTCCTCGAGCGGCTCGGGGCGCCGGTCATCAACATCCACCACTCGTTCCTGCCGGCGTTCGCGGGCGCCGACCCCTACGCCCGCGCGCGCGAGCGCGGCGTGAAGATCATCGGCGCCACCGCGCACTACGTCACCGAGGTGCTCGACGCCGGGCCGATCATCGAGCAGGACGTCGCGCGCGTCACGCACCGTGACGACGTCGCGCACCTCACGGCGATCGGCCGCGACATCGAGCGCACCGTGCTCGCCCGGGCCGTGGCGTGGCACCTCGACGGCCGCGTGCTCGTGCACGACGACCGCACGGTCGTGTTCTAGGCGGCGGCCGCCTCGGCGCGCGCCTTGAGCGCGGCGTTGACGGCCTCGAAGTCGCCGCGCGTGCGCTCCAGGAGCCGGCCCGTGAGCGGGACCAGCGCGCCCGTGAACCGCTCGGCCTGCTCGAGGCGCGTGCCGCCGCCGGGCAGCGGCGTGAGCGTGAACCGGTGCTCGCCGTCGAAGAGGCCGGGCACGCCGAGGTGCCCGAGCCAGCGCAGCTCGCGCCCGTCGGCCCGCAGCACGCGCGGGCGGAAGCGCATGCCGCCCATGCGCAGCCGCAGGCGCTCGCCCGCGGCCAGGGTGCCGGAGGCCTCGACGACGTGCGGGTTCCAGTCGGGGTAGCGGCCGAGGTCGGCGAGCACGCCCCAGACGGCCTCGGGCGCGGCGTCGATCTCGATGGAGGTGGTGAGGAGGTGGGCCATGCGCCGTAGGCTAACACTGTTAGCCTCCATCGACAAGCGGCGGCCGCGAGCGCCGAGCCGCGAGCGCCGGCGCGCCAAAGGTCTGGCTTCCGGTCCATCAACCGGCGCAGACGAACGGGGCCGTTCATATGATTCGGTCCTGAATCGGGTGGGAACACCGGGCGCTCGGGAGGCGCTCGGGCCACCGGAGGGCGCCGCCTGGGAAGGCCGCGCCGGGGAACATCGTGAAGCCTGGTAGGGGGAAAGTCGTGGCCGCATGCGCGGCCCTGGTCGCGGTCGCCGCCGTGGTCGTCGTCGTGCTCGTCTCCGGCGGGGACGGCTACTCCGTGCGCGTCCGCTTCCAGGACGCCGGCCAGCTCGTCAAGGGCAACCTCGTGACGGTCGCCGGCGAGCAGGTCGGCGAGATCACCAAGCTGCGGCTGACCGACGACGGCCAGGCCGAGGCGACGATCACCGTGCAGGACGACTACGCGCCGCTGCGGCGCGGCACCCGCGCGGTCATCCGCCAGCGCTCGCTGTCGGGCGTCGCCAACCGGTACATCGCCCTCCAGCTCGGCGGCGCCGATCGCCAGGAGATCCCGTCCGGCGGCACGATCCCGAGCTCCGAGACGCAGGGCAACGTCGAGCTCGACGCGATCTTCAACACGCTGGACCCCAAGGGCCGCGAGGGCCTGCGCGGGACCGTCCGCTTCCTGCGCGACCTCAACCAGGACCAGGAGCGCGACGCGCGCGAGGCGCTGCGGAACCTCGACCCCGCTCTGGCGGCCTCCACGCGCCTGCTCGGCGAGCTGGACCGCAGCCGCCCCGACCTCGAGCGCTTCGTCGTCCAGGGCTCGCGGCTGATGACCGACCTCTCCGCGCGCGACCACGACCTCGCCGGGCACGTGCAGCACCTCGGCACGACGCTGCGGGCGCTCAGCGCCCAGCGCGACGACCTCGGCGAGGCGATCGAGCGCGCGCCCGACGTCCTGCGCCGCGCCAACACGACCTTCGTGAACCTCCGCGCCGCGCTGGACGACCTCGACCCGCTGGTCGCCGACGCCAAGCCGGTGGTGGGCCGCGACCTGCGCCCGCTGCTGGCCGAGCTGCGGCCGTTCGCGGCCGACGCCGAGCCCGCCGTGCGCGACCTCTCGCGCGCCATCCGCGGCACGGGCGGCGACGACGACCTCATCGAGCTGCTGCGCGCCCAGCCCGCGCTCGACATGGCCGCCAACGACAAGGCGCAGCGCAACGGCAAGGAGCGCGACGGCGCGCTGCCGGCGATGCGCGCCGCCCTGCCCGGCGCGACGCGCCAGCTCGGCGGCTTCCGGCCCTACACCGCGGACCTCGTCGGCTGGTTCGACGACTACTCGACCTCGGGCGTCTACGACGCGCTGGGCAGCTTCAGCCGCGCGGGCCTCGAGTTCAACCAGTTCACGCTGAGCCCGGTCCTCGACGGCCTGCTCCCGGTCCCGCTGGGCCTGCGCGACGACCTCGCGCTGGGCACGCTGGAGGTCGGCAACAACAACCGCTGCCCCGGCTCCAACGAGCGCCCGGCCAAGGACGGCTCCAACCCGTACGTCGACCCCGACGTCGACTGCAACCCCAAGCACGGGGCGGGCGGATGAAGGTCCGCAGGCTGAGCGGCATGCTCGCGATCGCGGCGGTCCTCGTGGCGGCGGCGGCGCTCGTCCTCCGGTCGGGGTCGGGCGACGGCGGCACCGAGTACCGCGTCGAGCTCGACAACGCCTTCGGCCTGACCACCGGCGCCGACCTGCGCGCCGACGGCGTCCGCGTCGGCTCGGTCAAGGCGCTGGACGTCGACGCCCGCACCGCCCACGCGGTCGCGACCGTCGCGATCGAGGACGACGCGTTCGCCGGCTTCCGCCGCGACGTCTCGTGCACGATCAAGCCGCAGTCGCTCATCGGCGAGTACTTCATGGACTGCTCGCCGGGCCGCGACCGGCGGCCGCTGCCCGACGGCGCGACGATCGCGCGGGCGCGCACGAGCGGCACCATCCCGCCCGACCTCGTGGCCGACGTCCTGCGCCGCCCCTACCGCGAGCGCCTGGGCCTGCTCATCGCCGAGCTCGGCGCCGGCGTCGCCGCGCGCGGGCCGGACCTCGACCAGGCGATCCGCCGCGCGGTGCCCGCGCTGCGCGAGACCGACCGCGTCCTCGGCACGCTGGCGACCGAGCGCCGCACGCTGCGCGAGCTCACCCGCGACGCCGACGCGGTCCTCGCCCGCCTGGCCGACGGCCGCGAGGACGTCTCGCGCTTCGTCGGCGAGGCGCGCGACACGGCGCAGGCCTCGGCGCTGCGCCGCGGGGACCTGGCGGCCTCGATCCGCCGCCTGCCCGCCTTCGAGCGCGAGCTGACGCCGACGCTGCGCGCGCTGGGCACCGTCGCCCGCGAGCAGACGCCGGCGCTGCAGGACCTCCGCGCCGCCTCGGGCGACCTCACCACGCTGCTGGACCGCCTCGGCCCGTTCGCCGACAAGGCGCTGCCCGCGGTCAAGGCGCTGGGCGAGGCGTCGCGCACCGGCCGCTCGGCGGTGTCGCAGTCGCGCGGCACGGTCGCCGAGCTGCGCAAGCTCGCCGCCGGCGCCACCGGCCCGGCCCGGAACCTGCGCTTCATCCTCGAGGACCTCGACGACCGCGACCGCGCGGTCGAGCCCAACGCCGAGAGCCCGGGCGGCAAGGGCTTCACCGGCCTCGAGGCCTTCCTGCAGTACCCGTTCGTGCAGTCGCAGGCGATCAACCTCTTCGACCTGCGCGGCTACACGCTGAAGCTCAACCTGCTCGTCAACGAGTGCACGCAGTACATGAACGCCAACGGCGCGCTGCGCGACCCCGAGCGGGCCAAGCGCTGCTCCAGCGCGCTCGGCCCGGGCGCGCCGGTGCTGCGCGCGACGCCGGAGGACGGCGGGTCGGCGCGCAAGGCCCGCAGCCGCTCCAAGGACGGCGGCGACGCGCCGGCGCCCGCGGCGCC
>JACRMD010000034.1 GCA_016215085.1 Solirubrobacterales bacterium
GAAGAACTCCCGGCGCATCTCGACGCGGATCCGCGCGTCGGCCGCGATGTCCTTGGTCACCTCGACCTCGGGCATTTGCAGGCGAAACTGCTGGGTGTCGCCGCGGCCGTGGAGGTCGACGCCGATGACGATCTTCAGCGGCCTGAGCGCCGGCACCTCCTCCAGGAGGCCCTGGACCGCCACTTCGATGAGCTTCGGTGCGTCGGAAGCCATGTGGCGCGCCAGCTTAGCGGCGCGCCACCAGCACCATCCGCTCCACGGCGTCGCCGCGCTTGGCCTGCACGACGACCCGGTACGTGCCCCGCTTCAGGCCCTTCGCCGAGAAGCGCACGACGCGCGCGCGGCTCAGCGGGCGCGACTTGGCGCGCTTGACCACCCTCTTGCCGCGCAGGACGGTCACCGACACGGTGGCCTTGTGCCGCACCACGATGCCGACCTCCAGGCGCTTGCGGATCGTCGCCGTGCGGATCGCCGCGAGCTTCAGCGTGCCGCACGAGCTGACGCGGTTCAGCGCGCCGACGATGCGCAGCCGCCCGCCGCCGACGGTCACGAGCGTCTTGCGCACGTCCCTGCCCGAGACGACGCGGACCGCGTAGGTGCCCGAGCGCAGCCCGCGGCCGTTCCAGGAGAACGCCTTCGCGCGCCGCGTGAACCGCTTGACGACGCGGCCTCCGCGCAGGATCTGCACGGTGTACCGCGCCCGGGCGCTGCGCGGCGCGACGTCGAAGCGCAGCCCGCGCCGGCCGCTGCGGCGGATCGTCGCCCGGCGCAGCGCGGTGGTCGCCGCGCACGCCCTGGGCTTCGCGTTGCCCGCGCCGGCGGTCGGCGCGACCGGGCCCGGGTCGACCGGCTTGGCGCCGCCCTGGCCGGCGTAGCCGTAGTCGAACGGCGCGCAGCCCGCGCCGGCCTTGAACGTGACGTCGGCGGTCAGGTTGCCGGGCGCGTTCTCGGGCCCGAGGTCGCGGCCGTCCATCTTGTCCACCTTGAAGTCCAGGCAGCCGTAGGCGAAGCGCCAGCGGCCGTCGGGCTCGGCGGGGTTGGAGTAGTTGTCGACGTGGCCCTTGCCGCCGTCGCTGAAGGCGTTGCGGCCCTGGTCCGCCGTCCACGCCGCGTCCTTCAGGTTCGGCGTGGCGTCGTCGGCGGTGAAGTCGTCGGGCTTGGAGTCCAGCGGCGACTGGGCCGGCGGGTCGTCGGTGCCCATGTTGCCGTAGCCGTGGTTCTCGTCGGTGTAGACGAGCGACAGTCCCGGCTCGAACTGCATGCCGTCCGTGTCGCTGGACGGGTCGTCGCGGTCGTCCTCGCCCTTGCCGTTGAGGTCGAAGCCGGCGCGGTCGCGCAGCTCGAGGTAGTAGGCGTGGTCGGCCGGCGAGCCGTCGACCGCCGAGGCCCACGTCCAGCCCTTCGTGCAGGTCGGCGCGGCGCGCAGGTCCTCCCGGCAGCCGCCGTTGAACACCGCCGGGTCGGCCGCGTTCTCGGCGTCGCTGGAGTACAGGACCTTGTCGCCCGCCTTGACCACGATGTCGTCCACGAACCAGCCGCTGCGGGCCAGGCCGGGGTCCGTCGCGTAGCTGAAGCGGATCGTCCCCGCCTTGCCGGCCAGGTCGCTGAGGTCGTACTCGTCGTCGACGAACGTCGGGACGGTGCCGTACTCGCCGAGCACGCGGTCCACCGGCGGCGTGCCGTTGGCGTAGGAGTCGCTGGAGCCGGTGAGGCCGTTGCCGTACTGGCCCTGGCAGTCGTTGGCGTTCGGGTTCTGGGTCTTGTCGGTGGTGTAGCCCTTGGCCGAGGGGTGCGACTGGAAGGTCTTGCCGCCGTCGGCGCTTGTCAGCACGAAGGCGTAGTCGTAGTCCCACTCGATGTCCCAGGCGCTCTTGAACGAGAGCGTGACCTTCGTGCCGGGCGCGACGTCGCGCAGCGCCGGGATCGAGAGGTCGAGGTTGTGGCCCTTCAGCGGCGCGCAGCCGAAGTCGTTGCCGGCGCCCGACCACCAGACGTGCGTGCCCGACGGCACCTTCTTGGCGTCGATGATCCGCCGCGGCGGCAGCTTGGCCACGTAGGCCTCGCCGTTGTGGACGTCGTCGCCGCTCAGCGCGTACGGCGTCCCGTCCGGCTGGCGCCAGTCGATGCGGTGCGTGTCGTGCGTCGAGTCGACCGCGGAGACCTTGCGCTCCCTGCCGGGCTCGAGGACGCGCGGCACCAGCCAGCCGAGCTCCTGGCGGCCGAAGACGTCGATGTGCTGCGAGTGGTCCTCGGCCATCAGCGTCCAGCCGTAGCCGTAGGTCTCGCGGTTGCCCGTGGAGTAGAAGTCCGGCAGGCCCAGCGAGTGGCCGTACTCGTGCGAGATGACGCTGGCCTTCTCGATCGCCGACTCGGGGTTGACGTTGTAGGGGCCGACGCGGACCATCGCGCGCAGGGCGTCGCCCTTGTCCTCGGTCGTGGTCTGCGTGCGCGACGCGTCGGTGTACCAGAGCAGCCGGCCCTCGTGGTCGCGGCGCTGGTCGTCGGTGACGTAGCCCTTCTCGCCGTTGGCGTCGGTGTAGGAGTTCTCCAGCGACGCGGAGTGCGGCCAGATGTTGTCGTAGGGCGGCGTGCCGTTGAGCTGGCTGTCGCCGTTGCCGCCCAGGCCCGTGAAGACCATCATGAAGAAGTCGACGACGCCGTCCTTGTCCGTGTCGTAGTCGTCGTAGTCGATCTCCGGGTCGGAGATCGTGGCGGCGTCGTAGACCGCCTTGGCGGCCGGCCCGCAGCCCGAGTCGATCTGCTGGAGCGCGCCGACGCCGGCGACCGAGCCGATGATGGCCGAGCCGTTGGAGTCCGAGCCGTAGTAGCCGGTCGAGCCCGGCAGCTGGTACCAGCCGTCCTGGATGCGCTGGCCCGTCTTGTAGGCCTCGCCGGGGAGGTCGGCGGTCGTCACGCCGGCGCAGGTGTCGGCCTTGGCCTGGCGCTTGGTGAAGTCGAAGCCGGGGCCGTAGCTCCAGTCGGCGGTGGCGACGCCCTCCGACGGCACCGTCCCGCGCGGGAACAGCTGGCCGTAGGACATCTCCTGGTACAGGTTGAACGTCGAGCCCGGCGTGCCCGGGTCGTTGATCTTCTTGGCCAGCGTCGTCGACGTGTGGGCCGCCTCGTGCTTGCGGTCGGAGAAGTCGACGGGGACGACGGGGAACGGCCGGTCGCCGTAGCGGGCGCTGTCGTAGACCTCGCTGGGCGGGATGACCTTCGGGCCGTGCGAGCGGACGGCGCCGCCCGTGGCGGTCCCGGTCGCCGTGGTCGAGAGGTCCTTCCAGACGATCCGGGGGTCCTGCTGCAGCGTCGCCGCGCGGGCCTCGACGATCGCGCGCTTCTCGCCCTTGGGCGGGACCTCGCCGACGTTCCACGTGACGCTGCCGTCCGGGTTGACCGTCGCGCCGCCCGACGCGCTCTCGAAGGTCGTGCCCGCCGGCCGCGGGACCGTCACGGTGCCGCCGTCGCGGGCGACGTCCCCGGCGTTGGCGACCCGCAGCGTGAAGGGGTACTTCTCGCCGGGCTTGACCCAGCCCTTGGAGGAGACGAAGTCGTTGCTCAGCGTCGGGTGGCCGGGGTCGGGGACGACCGGCAGCGCGCCCACCGTCTGCCCGCCCGGCTCGGCCTCCAGCGCGACGACGCCGCGCGAGAGGCCCTTCGTCGCCTCGGGCGGCAGCGTCGCCTGGACCTCGCCGCCGGCGACGGGGAACGGCCCGTAGGGCCCGCGGCGCTCGCCGTCGGAGGTGCGCAGGCGGATCGACAGCTGGTCAGCCGCCGTCGTGCCGGTGATGCGGGCGGCCTCGCCCGGGGCGACCGGCGCGGCGCGCAGCGTGGCGTCGACGGGCGCCGGACCGGCGTCGGCCGAGCCCGACAGGGCGGCGACGGCGAGGGCGAGCACGAGGAAGGGGGCGGCGAGGCGGGCCATGTGAGCCCGAACGCCGCCCCCTGGGAAACCTTGCGGTCCTCAAACGGACAACAAACCTGACCATGCCGGGAGGCCGCGCGCGTGCGCCCTCCCGGCCGGCGCGGCGGCACGGCCGCCGCGCCCCTTCCGCCGCTAGATCTTGTGGCGCTGCAGGAGCTTCTTGCCAATGACCATGCGCTTGATCTCGGACGTGCCCTCGCCGATGAGCAGCAGCGGCGCGTCGCGGTAGATCCGCTCGATCTCGTACTCCTTGGAGTAGCCGTAGCCGCCGTGGATGCGCAGGCACTCCTCGGCGCAGAAGCGCGCGGCCTCCGACGCGAACAGCTTGGCCATGCCGGCCTCCATGTCCGAGCGCTGGCCGGCGTCCTTCATCTGCGCGGCGCGGCGGGTCAGCAGCCGGGCGGCGTCGACCTGCGTGGCCATGTCGGCGAGCTTGAACTGGATCGCCTGGTGCTCGGCGATCGGCTTGCCGAACGTCTTGCGCTCCTGCGAGTAGCGCAGGGCGGGCTCGAGGGCGCGCTGGGCCAGGCCGACGCCGCGGGCCGCGACGTGTTGACGCGGCCTACCTCAAGCGCGTCCATCATCTGCGCGAAGCCCTTGTTGAGGCCCGCGTCCTCGCCGCCGAGGACGTTCTCGGCCGGGCACTTGTAGCCGTCGTAGACCAGCTCGGTGGACTCGACGCCCTTGTAGCCCATCTTCTTGATCTTGGGCGGGACGGTGAGGCCGGCGTACTCGCCGGTGTTCTCGCCGACGCCCGCCTCCTTCTCGGTGATGAAGCAGGTGAAGCCCTTGTGGCGCGGCTGGGCGTCGGGGTCGGTCTTGACGAGCACGAAGACCAGGGCGGACATGAGGCCGTTGGTGACCCACATCTTCTGGCCGTTGATCTCGTACTTGCCGTCGTCGAGCTTCTTGGCGTTCGTCTTGATCGCCTGGACGTCGGAGCCCAGCTCCGGCTCGGACAGCGAGAAGGCCGCGCGGATCTCGCCCGTGGCCATGCGCGGCAGGTACTTCTGCTTCTGCTCGTCGCTGCCGTACTTCATGAGCAGGTAGGAGCCGATGAAGTGCGTGTTGATCACGCCGCTGATCGAGATCCACCCGCGCGAGAGCTCCTCGACGACCATCACGTAGGTCGTGAGGTCCAGGCCGAGGCCGCCGTACTCCTCCGGGATCGTGATGCCGAAGAGGCCGAGCTCCTTCAGCTGCTCGACGATCGGCTCGGGGTACTCGTCCGCGCCGTCGTAGTGCTCTGCATTCGGGATGATCTGCTCGTCGACGAACTGGCGGACCATCTCCAGGATGGCCTGCTGCTCGTCGGTGATGCTGTCTAGGGTCGCGACCGCCATCTCACACTGCTCCGTTTCCGTTGTCCGGGCCCCCCGGAGGGAGGTACGGGATGGTACCGGCGGCCGGCCGAACGTTCGTCCGCCAGGACGGCCGCCGATCGGTGCGACCCCCGTCGCGGTCGATGCGCGTGGAGGACGCCATGACCGACGGATCCAGCGCACCCGCAGCCGAGCAGCGCCTCGGCGCCCTCGCCGGGGCCCTCGCCACCTGCACGCTGCCCGCCTGCGTGCGCGATGCCGCGGGCCGCTACGTGGCGGTCAACGAGGCGTTCTCCGGCCTCGTCGGCCTGGAGGCCGCGCGGCTGGTCGGCAAGACCGACAACGCGCTGCAGCCCGCCGACGTGGCGCACCGCGTCGCGGAGCTCGACGCGCTCGTCCTCGACGCCCACGGCCACCTCGACGCGCGCGAGGTCGTCCTGGCGCGCGACGGCCGCCGGACGGTCCGCGCCTGCCGCTTCCCCGTCTACGACGCCGGCGAGCCCTGGGGCATCGCCGTCGTCATGGCCCCGCTGGAGGACGCCGCCGCGGGCGCCGCCGCCCGCGAGCGCCTGCAGTCCGCGGCCGGGATGGTCACGCTGCCCAGCGGCGCGCCGACCGCCCCGCTGGACGAGCTCGAGGCCGAGCGCTCCCGCACCGCCGCCGCCGAGGTCGAGGCCCAGGACGCCCGCGAGGCGCTGGCCGTCGAGCGCGAGGCGCGGCTGGAGGCCCAGGTCGCCGCGCGCGACGCCGCCGAGGCGCTGGCCCGTGAGCAGGAGGCCATCGAGGCGCTGCGCGAGGAGGCCGCCCGGCTGGCCGAGGAGCGCGAGGCGCTCGCCGCCGCCCACGCCGCCGCCGACGCGCGCCACGGCGAGCTCGCCGCGATCGCCGACCAGGCCGAGGAGGCCGAGCGCCGGCTGGCCGAGGCCCTGGCCGCCCGCGACGCGCTGGCCGCCGACCTCGAGGCCGCCCGCGAGCGCGCCGCCGCCGCCGAGCACGCCCTGCACGCCGCCGAGGGCGGCGACGAGG
>JACRMD010000035.1 GCA_016215085.1 Solirubrobacterales bacterium
CCAGGTCGGGCCGGTGGTCGATGATCGACACCGCGCGCTCGGCGGACTCCGCGTAGGCGATCGACTGGCGCACGACGGTGTCCAGCAGCTTGTCGCCGACGTGCTCCTTGAGCGACTGCTGGGCCTCGCGCGAGTGCACCGTGCGCATGTCGGCGATGGTGAACACGACCCCGAGCCACTCGAGGTCGGGGTTCAGGCCGTCGCGCGCGAGCTCGATGACCTCGAGCGCCTGCTCGACGCCCTGCAGCGCGAAGTACTGCGCCTCGGCGCTGAGCAGCGCGTGGTCGGCGGCCACCAGGGCGTTGACGGTCAGCAGCCCGAGGTTGGGCGGGCAGTCCAGGAAGATGACGTCGAACTGGTCGTCGAGCGGCTTGAGCGCCCGGCGCAGCGTCAGCTCGCGGCCCATCTTGCCCGCGAGCGCGACCTCGGCCTCGGCGAGGCTGAGGTTCGCCGGGATCACGGAGATGCCGCCGCCGTCGTGGACCGCGGCCTTGGCCTTGGCCTGCCCGACGAGCACGTCGCGGATGGTGGGCTCGGCCTCGGGATCGACGTCGAGGTAGTCCGAGAGGTTGCCCTGCGGGTCGAGGTCCACGGCGAGGACCTCGAGCCCGGCCCGACGGAACACGTCGGCCAGGTGCCGCACCGCGGTGGTCTTCCCCGTGCCGCCCTTCTGCGAGAGGACCGCGATCTTGACCGCCATCGGCGGCAGTGTACGCGGCCCTCCCGCGATGCGGTCGGGCCGGGCCGGCTAGCCCGTCGCCCCGAGCTGCGGCTCCTGCGAGGCGGCCCCTGCGGGCAGCGCCTCCAGGAAGTGCAGGCGGTAGCGGCCCACGACGATCTCGTCGCCGTCGGCCAGCGCGCGCCACTCGACGCGCTCCCCGTTCACGAAGACCCCGTTGAGGCTGCGGTCGTCGAGCACGCGCACCCCGTCCGGCTGGCGGACGATGAGCGCGTGGCGCCGCGAGACCGTGGGGTCGTCGAAGCGGACGTCCGCCGCCAGGCTGCGGCCGACGCGCGTCCACTCCTTCTCCAGCGGGACCACGCGGATGCGGCCCGCGTCGTCGTAGGCCAGGTACTGGCCGGGCCCGCCGACCTCCTGGCGCGCCAGCGCCAGGAAGGACTCGCGGTCCTCGGCCGTCGGCTCGTCACCCGGGCGGCGCTGGAAGCGCCCGCCGGCGAAGAGCGATGCGCGCACGAAGCTGTCCCCGTTGCAGCCGGGGCAGGCCGGCAGCTCGTCGGCGGCGGCCAGCGTCACCACGTACCCGCACTGCTCGCAGCGGAACGATCCGGTGCCCGCCAAGGTTCCCGTCGTCAAAGACTCCATCTCAGCTCCCTCTGCTGCCCTGCTAGGCGACCCGTCTGCGCCCGACCTGACGAGGACTCCGGAGGGGCGCGGCGAACTCCCGGGCATGGCTCGCCACGCCCCCGCCCTGTCGGAGCCGGACCTCGAGCTCGCCCTGCTGCGCAAGGGCGTGGGCGCACTGCAATCGACCCGTTGCCGGTGCGCCGACTGCGGCCGGACCCCGCTGGTGGGCGAGCGCACCTACCGGTACGCGCGGGCCGTCGTCTGCGCGCTCTGCCGGCCCCTTCGCCGGGGCGAGCCGGAGGCCGTCGAGCTCGTCCGGCACAGCGAGCGCGGGCACACCGTGCGGCTGCGGCCGGCCGCGTAGGCCCCAAACCCCGAACAAACCTCCACGGCTCCGTCGCGGGGGCCGCGGGTAGACTCGCGGCCCGTGGATCCCGTCACCGTCGAAGTCACGATCGGCCGCCCCCGCGAAGAGGTCTTCGCCTACCTCGCGGACATCGCCAACCACGCGGAGTTCACCGACCACTACCTCGTGGACTGGCGCCTGACCCGTGAGGACTCCTACGGCGCCGGCGCCGGCGCGCGCTTCCGGGTCAAGGCCCCGCTGAACCGCTTCCCGTGGGCCGACGTGACCGTCACGGAGGTCGAGGCCCCGCGCCGCATCGTCGAGCGCGGCCGGACGGGCAAGTTCAACCGCAACCTCACGCGCGGCGTCTACGAGCTCGACCCCACGTCCGGCGGCGGCACCCGCGTGCGCTTCACGCTCGAGACCAAGCCGGCCAAGCTCAGCGACAGGATCATGGAGTCGTTCGGCGCGCGGGGCCCGCGTCGGGGTACCGCTTCCGGCCGACGGCCGAGCGCTGATCCCCGCTAGAGTCCGCCGCCGTCATGCAGCTCCGTCGCCTCGCCGCCACCGCCGCCGTCGCCCTCGTCGCCGCCTTCGGCCTCGCCGCCTGCGGCGCGGAGGAGGACGTCCGGCTCGGCGAGACCGAGGGCGTCTACGTCAAGGCGGGCGAGGTCAAGTACCAGGTCCAGATCTCGCGGCCGCTGAACCCGACCGACTGGGAGGACCGCGACTACCTGCTGGGCCTCCCGGCCGGCGAGCAGCTCGCGGGCGACGAGAGCTACTTCGCCGTCTTCATCCGCGCGTTCAACCAGACCGACGCGCCGCACCCGTCGGCCACGCAGTTCGAGATCGAGGACACGACGGGCGCGAAGTTCGAGCCGCTGCAGCTCGACACGAAGGCCAACGCGTTCGTGTTCCAGCCCGGCACGGTCCCGGCCGGCCTGCAGCTGCCGCTGCCGAACTCGGCCGGCCAGACGAACACCACGCAGGGCGGCCTGCTGCTGTTCAAGCTGCCGACGGCCGCGCTGGAGAACCGGCCGCTCGAGCTGCACATCGCCGCGCCCGAGGGCGGCGAAGGCGCCATCGTCGACCTCGACGTCTAGCCGGTCCTACCGCTTCAAGGCGGCGAGCAGGACCTGCTTGGCCGCCGGCGCGGCGGTCTCGCCGCCGGCCCCGGCGCCCACGACGTAGAGGCCCACGGCCACGCGTGGCTGCCGGTCGCCCGCCGGCGCGTAGGCGGCGAACCACGCCGTCGTGTCGGTCGGGTCGGGCTGCTGGTCGGCCGGGCAGGATTCGGACCCGCCCACCCCTGAGGGGTCGGGCTCGCAGCGCTTGGTCGACCGCAGCTCCGCCGTGCCGGTCTTGCCGGCCACGGTCACGCCGGGGATGGCGGCGCTCGTGCCCGTGCCGGCGTTGACGACGCCGGTCATCATCCGCCCGACGCGGCGGGCCACCGACGCGGGCACGGCGGTCGTCGTGGGCGCGTCCTGCTTGGCGGCCTCGAGGTCCAGCGTGGGCGCCGGGCGCTTGCCGCGGCGCGCGATCGTCGCCGCCACGAGCGCCATCTGCAGCGCCGAGGCCTGCACGCGGCCCTGGCCGATCGCGCTGGAGCCGACGGCGAGGTCGTCGCCGATCTCCTCCGCGGGCGGGATCGTGCTCGTGGCCGCGCCCACGATGCCCGGCGGCGTGTTGAAGCCGAACCGCTCGGCCGCCGCGACGAGCCGCTTGGCGCCGAGCTTGGCGCCCATGGGCGCGAAGACCGAGTTGCACGACTCGGCGAAGGACTCGGCCAGCGTCCCGCCGCACGCCTCCCCGTTGGCGTTCTCGAGCTCGACGCCGCTCAGCGTCGCAGCGGTCTGGACCGGGAACGTGTCCGACGGCTTGGCGACCCCGGCGTCCAGCGCGGCGGCCAGGGTGATGATCTTGAACGTCGAGCCGGGCGGCTGCAGGCCGCTGAAGCCGATGCCGGCGACGCCGAGCACCTCGCCGTTGCGGGGGTCGAGCGCCACGACGCCGCCCAGGCGACCGGCGAGCGAGGCGACGGCCGCGGTCTGGACGCCGACGTCGAGCGTCGTGCGCACCGGCTGCGCCTTGCGCGGCTCGCGCTTGGCCAGGAGCCGCAGGCCCGCGCGCAGCTCGCCGCCGGGCGTCCCGGCCAGGCGCTCCTCGAAGATCCGCTCGAGGCCGGTCAGGCCGATCTGGGCGTCGGTGGGCAGGCCGCGGCGGCGGACCTCGGCGGCGCGCTCCTTGGGGACGGGGCCGACGGTGCCGACGATCGCCTCGGCCGCGGCGCCGAGCGTCGAGGTCCGCTCGGTGCCCTCGGCCAGCGCGGTGCCGTCGCGGGCCAGCAGGTCCGCGCGGTCGGGCATGCGGGTCGTGCGCTTGAGCCGCTCGCCGCGGGCCAGGCCGGGGAAGACGTCCTCGGGGTGCCAGTCCAGCCGCGCCTCGCCGTCCTCGTCGGCCACGTCGAAGGCCACCACGCCGCGCACGGGCCCGAACGCCTTGGTCTCCACGCGGACCGGCAGCCGCCAGGAGTGCTCGCCCGCCTTGCGCGGCGTGCCCGTGGCGACCTTCGTCGCGGTGGCGGTCGCCAGCGCGCCCTGCTGGCGGGCCGCGAAGTCGTCGTAGGGGTGCGCGCCCTTGGCCGCGCCGGTCAGCAGGCGGTGCATGGCGCGGGTGTCGCCCCGCTCCCACGCGCGCGCGTAGGCCTGGACGGCGGCGCGCTCGTCGGGCCCCTTGAACGCGCTCGCGACCAGCAGCACGAGGACCACGACCCCGGCCACGAGTGCGAGAGCTGCGACCGCGCGGCGCAACCAGACGACATGCGAGGGGGCGCGGCGCCGCTGCATGGACATCAGGCAAGGTACCTGCCGTGCACGCGTATGACACACGTTCGTGACGCCCCTGGACTGGGTGATCGTCGCCTTCGCGGTCCTGATGGCCGCGGTGGGCTGGCGCCAGGGGTTCATCGCGGGCGCGTTGGCGCTCGCCGGCTTCGCGGCCGGCGCGCTGCTCGGCAGCCGCCTGGGCCCGATCGTCCTGCCCGACGGCTCGAGCTCGCCCTACGCGCCGCTCTTCGCCCTGGCGGGCGGCCTGCTGGGCGGGTCGCTCCTGGCCGGGCTGCTCGAGGGCGCGGGCTTCGCGCTGCGGTCGCGGCTGCGGGCGCCCGGCCTTGCGGTGGTCGACGGCGGGCTGGGCGCGATGCTGAGCGCGGCCATCGCGCTCGGGCTGGCCTGGATCGCCGGCGCGGTGATGCTCCAGACGCCCGGCGCGCGGGAGCTGCGGCGCGACATCCAGCGCTCGGAGATCCTGCGGCGGCTCAACGCCGTGCTGCCGCCGTCGGGGCCGCTGCTCAACGCGCTGGCGCGCGTGGACCCGTTCCCGCGCGTGGACGGCCCGGAGGCCGACGTGCCGGCGCCGCGGGCGGCGATCGCCCGCGACCCGGAGGTGGCGGGGGCCGCGGCGAGCGTCGTGCGGATCCTCGGCACGGCGTGCGGCCTGGGGGTCGAGGGCTCGGGCTGGGTCGCCGGCGACGGCCTCGTGGTCACCAACGCGCACGTGGTCGCCGGCCAGGACGACACCGTCGTCGAGGTGCGCGGGCGCGAGCCGCGGCTCGACGCGGTGGCGGTCGCCTTCGACGCGACCAACGACGTCGCGGTGCTGCGCGTCGACGGCCTCGACGCGCCCCGCCTGGAGCTCGCCGCCGACCCGGCGGCGGGCACCGCCGCCGGCATCCTCGGCTTCCCGCAGAACGGGCCCTACGCGGTGCGCGCCGGGCGGCTGGGCCAGACCCGCGACGTCGTCTCCCAGGACGCCTACGGCCGGGGGCCGGTGACGCGGCGGATCACCTCGTTCCGGGGCGTCGTCAAGCCGGGCAACTCGGGCGGCCCGATGGTCGACGGCGACGGGCGCGTGGTGACGACGGTCTTCGCCGCGTCGCGGGGCGCGGCGACGGCGGGCGGCTACGGGGTGCCCAACCGCGAGGTGCGCCGGGCGCTGGAGGGCGCGGCGCCGCCGGGCCGCGCGGTGGGCACCGGTCCCTGCACCCGCTGAGGCGCGTCACGACTCCGCCACGTGTTCGTGCCCGAACTGCCACGCGGGCCGTTCGGCAGGGCCCTCCCGCGCTACCCTCCCGCGCCCATGGGCAAGACCCTCGTCATCGCCGAGAAGCCGTCCGTCGGGCGCGACCTCGCCCGCGTGCTCCCCGGCCCGTTCGAGAAGAAGTCGGGCGCGGGGGAGAAGAGCGAGCGCTGGCTGGAGGGACCCGAGCACATCATCACCTGGGCCGTCGGGCACCTCGTGCAGCTCGCCGAGCCTGACGAGTACGACGACAAGTTCAAGAAGTGGCGGATGGCCGACCTGCCGATCGTGCCCAGCCGCTTCAAGCTCGTCGTGCGCGACGAGCGCTCCCAGAAGCAGATGTCCGCCGTGCGCCAGCTGCTGCGCCGCGACGACGTCGACGTGGTCATCAACGCGTGCGACGCGGGGCGCGAGGGCGAGCTCATCTTCGCCTACCTGTACGAGAAGGCCGGCGCCAAGAAGCCCGTCCGGCGCCTGTGGCTGAACTCCATGACCAACGACGCCATGCGCGAGGGCTTCCAGCACCTGCGCGACGGCGAGGAGCTGCGCTCGCTGGAGGAGGCGGCGCGCTCGCGGTCGGAGGCCGACTGGATCGTCGGCATGAACGCCACGCGCGCGGCGACCATCCGGCTGCGCTCGTCCTTCGACGGCGCGGTGTCGCTGGGCCGCGTGCAGACGCCGACGCTGGCCATCCTCACCCGCCGCGAGGAGGAGATCCGCGCGTTCGTGCCCGAGCCCTACTGGCTCGTGGACGCGCGCTTCGAGGCCGACGGCAACCGCACCTACGAGGGCCGCTTCCACGCCGGCGCCAAGCCGCGCATCGCCAAGGCCGAGGAGGCCGAGGCGATCGCCGCCGCGGTGCGCGGCCGGCGGGGCGAGATCACCAAGCTCGAGAAGACGACGCGCAAGGAGCGCGCGCCGCTGCTGTACGACCTCACGTCGCTGCAGCGCGACGCCAACACGCGCTACGGCTTCAGCGCCCGGCGCACGCTGGCCGCCGCGCAGCGCTGCTACGAGGAGCACAAGGCGCTGACCTACCCGCGCACCAGCTCGCGCTTCCTCACGGGCGACATGGTGCCCGAGCTCAAGCCGATCGCCGGGCACGTCGGCCGCCGCGGCGAGTACGCCAAGGCCGCCGCCTACGTGACGGGGCTGGACCTGCTGCCGCTCGGCCGCGTCGTCGACGACGCCAAGGTCGGCGACCACCACGCGATCATCCCGACCAACGCCGAGCACCGCCTCGAGAAGATGAACGAGGACGACCGCAAGGTGTACGACATGGTCGCGCGCCGGTTCCTGGCGGTGTTCCACCCTGAGGCGGTCTTCGAGAACACGCGCGTGGAGACCACCGTCGCGTCGCACGTCTTCCGCACGCGCGGCAAGGTGCTCGTCGTGCCGGGCTGGCGCGGCGTCTACGGCGAGGGCACGCCCGACGAGGCCGCCGCCGGCCGCGACGAGGACGACGAGGGTCGCGACCAGCAGCTCCCCAAGCTCGAGAAGGGCGAGGGCGTCGACACCAGGAAGGTCGAGGTCCTGGCCAAGGAGACCAAGCCGCCGCGGCGCTACACCGACGCGTCGCTGCTCGCCGCGATGGAGACGGCCGGCAAGCTCGTCGACGACGACGAGCTGCGCGAGGTCATGAAGGACTCGGGCATCGGCACGCCGGCCACGCGCGCGGCGATCATCGAGCGGCTGATCGACGTCGGCTACGTCGAGCGCGACGGCCGCGCGCTGCTGCCCACCGAGAAGGGCATGAACGTCATCCGCCTGCTCGGCGAGCACCCGCTGACCTCGCCGTCGCTGACCGGCGACTGGGAGAAGCGGCTGGCGGAGATCGAGCGCGGCGACGAGGCGCGCGAGCGGTTCATGTCCGACATCGCGAAGTTCGCCGGCTCCACGGTCGGCGAGCTCGACGCCAAGCTCAAGGACGTGCGGATCCCGCGCGCCAACCTTGGCCCGTGCCCGGTGTGCGGCCGCGACATCAACGAGAACCGCAAGGGCTACTCGTGCTGGGGCCGCGACGACCCGGGCTGCGGATTCGTCATCTGGAAGTCCAAGGCGGGCAAGAACCTGCCGCCCGCCGTCGCCAAGGAGCTCATCGCCCGCGGCAAGACCGAGAAGCCGGTCACCGGCTTCAAGGGCCGCAGCGGCCGCTCGTTCCGGGCGCGCCTGGCCCTCATGCAGAACGAGGAGGGCAAGTGGCGCGTCGAGTTCGACGAGCCGTGGGCGAAGGAGGGCCTGAAGGCGCCCGAGGCCGACGCCGCCGAGGCCGAGGCGCCCGCCGAGACGGCGGATGCGACGGCTGCGGCGTAGCGCGCTGCTCGTGCTCGCCGCGGTGGCGCTCGCCGCCGCGCCGGCGCAGGCGGCGACCGTCACGGGCTCGCTGGACGACGTCTCCGCGACCCTGTCGTGGACGCAGCCCGAGGAGTACGGGTCGGCGACCGACGTCCGGCTCTCCATCACCAAGGGCGGCGTCACGAGCACGCCGGCCTTCCCGTGCGAGTTCTGCATGCTGCGCGACGACCCGTCGACCGTCGCGGTCGTCGACTTCGACCGCGAGTCGGGCCCCGAGGTGCTGGTCGAGAGCTACTCGGGCGGCGCGCACTGCTGCTGGACCGGGTTGTTGTACTACTACGACGGGGAGGCCTGGAAGCGGCTGGACGTCGAGACCGGCAACCAGGGCTACCAGACGATGGACCTCGACTCCGACGGGCGGACCGAGATCGTCACGCGCGACGACCGCTTCGCGGGCGCGTTCACGGCGTACGCGGCGTCGGCCGCCCCGGTCAAGGTCCTGCAGTTCGAGTTCGGGACGCTGCGCGACCTCACGCGGGAGCGCAAGGCCTACCTCCGCCAGGACGCGCGGCGGCTGCGCAAGGAGCTGCGGTCCTTCAAGCGCGGCGTCGACCGGCGCGGGTTCCTGGCCGCCTACGTCGCCGAGGAGTACCTGCTGGGCGAGGGCGCCGCCGGGCGCCGCGAGCTCGACCGCAACCAGCGCGAGAAGCGCATCACCCGGGGCTTCAGGCGGCTGCTGCTGAAGCGGCTGCACGCCTGGGGCTACCGGTAGGCAGCGCCACCCCGCGGGCGGCCAGCGCGTCGCGCAGCGCGAGCACGGCGAGGTCCTTGGCCTTCGCCTCGAGCATCACGTCGAAGTCGAGGCCGGCGGCGGTCTCGGTGACGAAGTGCTCGAACCCGATCGGGTCGATCGTGTCGGCGTGGGCGCGCAGCTGGGGGAGGACCAGGCGGCGCTCCACCCGCCGGCCGACCTTCTTGCGGACCTCCTCGACGGCGGTCTTCGGCGTCGAGTAGTGGATCTTGGGCACGACGCCCGCCGGCCACGTCGCCAGCGCCAGCTCCAGCGCCTCGCGGTCGGGGATGCGGTCGGGGTCGTTGCAGTGGTGGTGGAGGATGTCCCACACGACGGGGCGGCCGATCCGCTCGCTGAGCCCGAGGACCTGGCGCAGCGAGAACGTGCGGTCGTCGTTCTCGACGACCAGTCGCGCGCGGGCGGCCTCGCTGAGCAGCTCGAAGCCGCGGCAGAAGCGGTCCATCGCGGCCTGCTCGCCGCCGGCGGCCCCGCCGACGTGCAGGACCACGATCGCCTCGGGCGGCTGGCCCATCCCGTCGAGCAGCTCGGCCTGGACCTCGAGCTCCTCGACGGCCAGCCCCCGGATGCGCTCGTCCTCGGAGTTCAGGACGGTGTACTGGCCGGGGTGGGTGCTCAGCCGGATGCCGAGCTCACGCGCCCTGGCGCCGACCTCGGCCAGGCGGTCGGCGAACCGGCGCGGGGCGTCGCGGAACTGCGGCAGGTCGGGGTGCGACGCGTACGGGGCCAGGGCGGTGGCCATCCGGTACATGCGCAGGTCGTGGTCGTCGCAGTAGCCGAGGACCGCCTCCAGGTGGTCGAGCGAGACGCCCAGCGACGGCTCCGACTGCCAGCGGCGCGTGTCGTGCGAGGGCAGTCCGCCCGCGCCGAGGACCTTGACGGCGAACCCGAGGCGCATCGGGAAGGCCGTACCCGGGCGGCGCCGCGCCCGCGCGCCAACGTGGGACCGGTTCCCGCAACGAGCGGCGCCGCCGGCCTGCGATGCGCCGGATCGCCGACTTCCGGTTTGCCGATACCTGGGCACCGGGCACGTCCACTTCGCCGTGAACGCCGTCGACGTCCACCTCGTCCGTGCCCGCCAGGCGCTGCTCAACGCGGCAGCGGTCGTGCCGCACACGGACGCCGACGGCCTGGCGGCCGGGGCCATCGCGCTGCGTGCGCGCGATGAGGGCGCGAGCGACGCGGTGCTGCTGCCACGCGGCACCACGCCGTTCGCGCCCGGCGCGCCCCTGCCCGGCGGCCCCCTGGCGATCCTGGACTGGGGCGTGCGGGAGCTCGACCGCCCCGGCGTGCTGGTCGACCACCACCTGCCCGAGGCCGCGCCGCGGGAGGACCAGGTCGTCGTGTCCTCCTACGGGGAGGAGCCGGAGGTGCCGACCGCGGCCCTGATGGCCCGCGTCGTCCCCGACGCGCCGCCGTGGCTGGCCGCCGTCGGCGCCGTCGGCGACCTCGGGCCCGCGGGCTTCGCGCTGCCCGAGTGCGCCGGGGTCCCCAGGGCCGCGGTCCGCCGGCTCGCCGGCCTCGTCAACGCGCCGCGGCGCCTGCCCGACGGCCCGGTGCGCACGGCGCTGGCGCTGCTCGTGGAGCACGACGACCCCGCCGACGCGCTCCTGGACCCGCGGGTCGACGAGCTCGAGGAGGCCAAGCGCGCCTGGAAGGCGGAGTTCGACCGCGTGGTGCGCACGGCGCCCGTCGTCGGCGAGGACGCGGCGCTGCTGCGCTTCTCGAGCCCCTGCCAGGTCCATCCGCTCGTCGCCACGACATGGTCCCGGCGGCTGGCGCCCCGCGTCGTGCTCGCCGCCAACGACGGCTACCTCCCCGGCCGCGTGAACTTCGCCGCGCGCGGCGGTACCGCCAGCCCCGACGAGTTCGAGCGGCTCGTCGCGCGGCTCGGCCTGGCGGCCTAGCGATCGAGACCGCACATCCCCGGAACAGTTCCGGGTTTCTGCGGTTTCACGCGCGCGGACGGCGCGCCGTCGGACGCGGGTGGCACCCTGCTGGACCCGCATGCCGCTGCGTCTCGTCACCGGACCCGCCAACGCCGCCAAGGCGCGCGTCGTGCTGGGCGCCTACCGGGAGGCCCTGGGCGGGGAGCCGATCCTCGTCGTGCCGACGTTCCCGGACGTCGGCCGCTACCGGCGCGAGCTGGCCGCGGGCGGGCTGGTCTTCGGCGTCGACGTCGTGCACTTCCCGGCGCGGTCGGGCGGCGGCTTCGCCCGCGTGCTGGCGCGGCGGGCCGGCGTTGGCGGTCAGACGCTGGGCACGATCGCGCGCGAGCGCCTGGCCGCCGCGGCGGTCGCCGCCACGCGCCTGGAGCGGCTGGCGGCCTCGGCGCGCACACCGGGGTTCCCGCGCGCGCTGCTGCGGCTGGTCGACGAGCTCGAGGAGTCGCGGGTGGACCCGCCGCGCTTCACCCGCGCGCTGCGCGACTGGGCCGGCGACGACGGCGCCCGCCGCGCCTACGGCGACGAGGTCTCGGCGCTCTACGCCGCCTACCGGCGGCTGCTGGAGGAGACCGGCCTGACCGACGTCGCGCTGCGCACGCGCGCGGCGCTGGACGCGCTGCGCCTCGAGCCCGCCCGCTGGGGCGGCACGCCCGTGTTCCTGTACGGGTTCGACGACCTCCTGCCGGTGCAGCGCGACGCGATCGAGACGCTGGCCGTCCACTGCGGCGCCGACGTCATGGTGTCGCTGACCTTCGAGCCCGGCCGCACCGCCTTCGCCGACCGCGCCGGCACCTACCAGGACCTGCTCGCGCTCGGCGCCGAGGAGGTGCGCTGCCCGGCGGTCGCCGAGCACTACGCGCCGGCCGCCCGCGCGACGCTGCACCGCCTCGAGCGGACGCTGTTCGACGAGGAGGAGGAGGCCGCTCCCGGGCCGCCGGACCCCGCGGTCCTCTCGCTCGAGGCCGGCGGCGACGGCGCCGAGGCCGAGCTGGTCGCCGCGCACGTCGCCCGCCTCCTGCGCGACGGCTTCGCGCCCGAGGACGTGGCCATCGTGCACCGCACGCCCGCCGACGTCGCGCCGCTGCTCGAGCAGGTGCTGCGCGACTACGGCATCCCGCACGCGATGGAGCGGCGCATGCCGGCGGGCCACACGGCGCTCGGCCGCGGCCTGCTCGCGCTGCTGCGCTGCGCGGTGCTCGAGGGCGCCGCCGACGACCTGCTGACCTGGCTGCGCACGCCGGGCGTCCTCGAGCGGCCCGCGCTCGCCGACCGCCTGGAGGCGCGCGTGCGCACGGAGGGTCTGCGCACGGCCGCGGAGGCGCGCCGCGCATGGGAGGCCGAGCACTGGCCGCTGGGCGCGCTGGACCGTGTCGCCGCCGCGGCCCGCGACGGCATGCGCCCGCTGTGCGACCGCCTGGCCGCCGAGGTCCAGCTCCTGCTGGCCGCGCCGTGGCGGCGGCGCGCGCCGGTGCTGCGCGGGCACGAGGCCGTCGACGCGCGGGTCGCCGCGCGCCTGCGCTCGGCCCTGCGCGAGCTGGGCGGCCTGCGCCCACCGCTGGAGCCGACCGCGGCCGAGGTGGAGCGCACGCTCGCCGACCTCGAGGTCCGCCTCGGCGAGCCGCCCGGGCCCGGCCGCGTCACCGTGGCCCGGCCGCTGGACCTGCGCGCCCGCCGCG
>JACRMD010000036.1 GCA_016215085.1 Solirubrobacterales bacterium
CCGGTGACCGGCCAGACCTATCCCCGCAAGCAGGACAGCCAAATCCTCGGCGCCTTGGCCGGGATCGCCGAGAGCTGCCACAAGATGGGAACCGACCTGCGTCTCCTTCAGGGCCTCGGCGAGCTCGCCGAGCCAGTGCTCCGCCGCGGCGGTGAGCGAGACGATGGCCAGCGCGTCGTCGAGGACGATGATGCCCGGCCCGTCGGCGACCGGCAGGGCGGGCACCGCCGGCCCGCCGGCGGCGCGCAGGCCGTGGGCGATGTGGCGGCCCAGCGAGGCGACGAACGCGACCTCCTTGGGGCTGAACTCGGGGCGCGCGCCGTCGCGCACCAGGCACGTCGTGCCCCAGCAGCCGCCGTCGGCGACCATCGCGAAGCGCAGCTCGCGCTCGTGGCCGAACGGCTGCATCATCGTCCGGTAGCGGGGCGAGCGGCGCAGCTCGCCGCCGGTGGCCTGCGAGAGCAGCCCGGTCCCCGGCCCGCGGACGAGGTCGCGGAACTTGTTGACGTCGGGCTGCAGCAGCTCGTTGTCGAAGTAGGCCAGGCACGCCTCCTCGGGCATCGAGTCGCTGTAGCCGCCGATCGGCAGCAGCGTCGCGGGATCGGTCGTGCACCAGCCCGCGGCGTCGAACGGGACGGCCTCGCGCAGCGCCGCGGAGACGGTGGCCAGCAGCGCCGGGTGGTCGAGGCCCTCCACGGAGGCGGCCATGATCTTCTTGCGGGCGGCACGGGCCGCGACGGTGTCGAGCACGGCGCCATCATCGGCGCGCGCGCGAGGCCGCCACATCGGGGGTCCCCCTAGTGAGGGACCCCCGCGGGGCGCGGACCTACTGGATGAAGCCGGTCTGCTTGACGGCCGCGAGGACCGCCTTCTCGCTCAGCGCCGTGTCGAACGACCTGGGCGCCGGCTGGTCCTTGCGGGGCTTGCCGGCGGACGCGCCGAGGTTGAGCAGGCGGATCCAGGCGGCGTGGCGCGCCTCCACCGAGTGCACCGACAGCGCGGCCTGGACGACCTTGCGCTGGAGGATGTTCGGGCCCTGGCCGGCGTAGGCGGCCACGCCCGTGTCCTCCAGCACCTGCGCGGTGGCTGCGAACTTGTCCGGGTTCGTGACGGTGTCGCCGAAGTCGAACGACGGCTTCTTGACCGCCGCGCTCCCGAGCGCCTTCTTGATGAAGGCGACGTGCGCGGCCTCGTGCTCGGCGACGACCGCGGCGAACTCCTCGTACTGCTTGCTCTCGAACGGCTTGTTGCGCACCGCCTGGGCGTAGAACTCGGCCTCGAGGTACTCGAGGGTCAGCGCGTAGTTGAGGATCCTGACGTCGTTCTTCTTGGACTTGCTCTTCGTCGAGATCGCGGCCATCGCCGGGCTGGCGATGCCGCTGAACAGCACGCCGGCGGCGAGGAACGAGCCCCCGCCCACGACGCCGCGCCGCAGCACGTCGCGCCGGTCGAGCCCGGCCGCCTCGGCGGCCTCGCGCACGGCGCCGTCGGCGTCGACGACCTCCAGCTTGATCAGGTCGGTCATGCGTTGGTCTCCCTGCTGTCGTGCCGCGCGGCGTCCTGCTCGCCCCGCAGCGAGTCCTTGAACTCGCGCATGCCGCGTCCCAGCGACCTCCCGGCATCGGGCAGCCGCTTGGGGCCCAGGATGATGAGGGCCAGGGCCAGCACGACGATCAACTCCATGGGGCCGATGGTCGGCACCGGCACCACCCCCTGTCTCGGTTCGCGGTGTGCGCTACGCAGGCAGGTGGCGTGCGCGCCCGGCGGACGGATCACCGCCGGGCGCGTTGGCACTCGCCGCGCGTCAGACCGCGGTCAGCGCGCGGGGCGCGGGCCCGACGTACTTCGCGGTCGGGCGGATGAGGCGGCCCTCGCGCTTCTGCTCGAGGATGTGCGCGGACCAGCCGGCGACGCGGGCGCACGTGAACATCGAGGTGAACATGTCGGCCGGCACGGCGGCGGTGTCGAGCACGACCGCCGACCAGAACTCGACGTTGGTGGCCAGCACGCGGTCGGGGCGGCGGGCCTTGAGCTCGGCCAGCGCGGCCTGCTCGAGCGCCTCGGCGACCTCGTAGCGGGCCGAGCCGACCTCCTTGGCCGTGCGGCGCAGGACGCGGGCGCGCGGGTCCTCGGCGCGGTAGACGCGGTGGCCGAAGCCCATCAGGCGCTCACCGCGGTCCAGCGCGTCCTTGACCCACCTGTCGGCGTCGCCGGTCTGCTCGACCTCGTCGAGCATCTTCAGCACGCGCGACGGCGCCCCGCCGTGCAGCGGGCCGCTGAGCGCGCCGATCGCGCTCGACAGCGCGGCGGCGACGTCGGCGCCGGTCGACGCGACGACGCGCGCGGTGAACGTCGAGGCGTTCATGCCGTGCTCGGCGGCGGAGATCCAGTAGGCGTCGATCGCCTTCGCGTGGTCGGGGTCGGCCTCGCCGCGCCAGCGGATCAGGAACCGCTCGGCGATCGTCTGCCCCTTGTCGACCTCCTCCTGGGACACCCACGGCTTGCCGAGCCCGCGCGCGCTCTGCGCCACGAAGCTCAGCGCCATCACCGACGCGCGGGCGAGGTCGTCGCGGGCCTGCTCGTCGCTGATGTCGATGAGCTGGCCGAAGCCCCACTCGGGCGCCAGCATGGCCATCGCCGCCTGGACGTCCACGCGCGGGTCGCCCGAGCGCACGAGCAGCGGGTGCGGCTCGGCCGGCATGAGGCCGGGCTCGAAGCTGCCGTCGACCAGCAGGCCCCACACCTTCTCGTAGGGCACCTCACCGACGAGGTCCTCGATGTCGATCCCGCGGTAGCGCAGCGCCCCGCCCTCCTTGTCGGGCTCGGCGATCTCGGTCGCGAAGGCGACGACGCCCTCCAGGCCCGACTGCACCTCTCCGTTGACGGTCATCCTGTGCTCCTGTCGTTCTTGTTCTGAGTCGTGACCGCCTGGCGCCGGCGGTGCCGGCGGGCCTTGGCGGCGTTGCCGCAGGTGCGCATCGAGCACCAGCGCCGCACGCCGGCGGGCGAGCGGTCGTAGAAGCGGGCGCTGCACGTCTCAGAGGCGCAGATGCGCAGGCGCGCGCGGCGCTCGGGCGTGCCGAGGACGTGCGCGGCGTCGAGGACATCGGCAAGCTCCCCTTCCTCACCAAGGCCGACGTCCGCTCCCACCTCTACTTCGACATCATGTCGGAGAATCACGACAAGAGGGAGATCCTCCGCATCACCACCTCCGCTGCGGGCGCGCGCCCGCGAAGGCCAGCCACTCGTCGAGCGTGGCGACCGCGTCGGGGGGCAGCGCCGCGCCCTCCAGGACGGCGACCACGCAGGCGTCGATCGCCTCGCGCAGCTCGCGCGCCGGCCCGAGCACCGCGGCGGGGACCGGCTCGGGATGGTCCATGACGCCGGCGCGCACGAGCCAGGCGCTGAGGTCGTCGGGCGTGACGAGCGTCTCGACGCGGCGGTTCCACCGCTCGCGCAGCGTGTTGACGAAGTCCATCGACGGCCTGCCGCCCAGCCAGTACCACCAGGGCGCCCCGGCGGTGAGCGGGAGGTCGAGCTGCTCGGGCAGGTCCACAACCACATGCTAGCCGAGCAAGGGGTTACGGTCGCCGTGGCGACTGGCTGACCGGCCAACCCGGGAGTAGGGTCCGCCCCCATGCCCGAGACCGCAGTCACCGACCTCCTGTTCCGCCCCGTCGACGAGCTGGCCGGGCTCGTGCGCTCCGGGGAGGTGTCCGCGCGCGAGCTCGTGCAGGCCTCGCTGGACCGCATCGACCAGCTCAACCCGACGCTCAACGCGTTCGTCGACGTCTTCCACGAGGACGCGCTGGCGGCGGCCGACGCCGTGTCGCCCGGCGACGCGCGCCCGTTCGCCGGCATCCCCGTGGCCATCAAGAACAACCGCGCGGTCGCGGGCAAGCGGCTGACCTTCGCCGCCGAGTTCGTCGGCGACTTCCACGCGCCCTACGACCACAACGTCGTGCGGCGGCTCAAGGACGCCGGCTTCATCGTCGTCGGCACCACGACGCTGCCGGAGTACGGGATCCTGCCGACGACCGAGACGCGGCGGTTCGGCGCGACGCGCAACCCGTGGGACCAGTCGCGCACGACCGGCGGGTCCAGCGGCGGGTCGGGGGCGGCGGTCGCCGCCGGCATGGTGCCGATCGCCCACGCCAACGACGGCGGCGGCTCGACGCGCATCCCGGCGGCCTGCTGCGGCCTCGTCGGCCTCAAGCCCCAGCGCGACCGCATCTCGCTGGCGCCCGAGGCCGGCCACCTCTTCCTCGTCCAGGACGGCGTGCTCACCCGCACCGTCGCCGAGACCGCGCAGGTGCTCGACCTCCTGGCCGGGCCGGAGCTGGGCGACATGTCGTGGGCGCCGCCTCCGGCCGAGCCCTTCGCCGCGACCGCCGGGCGCGAGCCGGGGCGCAAGCGGATCGCGATGACGTGGAAGCCGCCGCTGCCCGACGCCGAGATCGACCCCGTGGCGATCCAGGCCACGCAGGACGCCGCGGCGCTGCTGGAGTCGCTGGGCCACGAGGTCGTCGAGGCCGACCCGCCGTGGGGCGACGACGCGTCCATGCTCGAGGTCTTCACCGCCTCGTTCGGCCCGGCGGTCTGCGCGCAGATCGCGCTGGCCGAGATGCTGCAGGGCCGCCCGGCCACCGAGCAGGACATGGAGCCGCTGAGCTGGGCGCTGTGGAACATCTGCCAGGGCATCACCGCGACGCAGGCGCTGCTGGCCGAGTTCCAGCTCTCGGCGTTCGGCCGGCAGCTCATCGCGTGGATCGGGCAGTACGACGCGCTGCTGACGCCCGCGCTGGCCGAGGCGCCGGTCACGCTCGGCACGATGGACCCGCTCGACGCCTCCGACCCGATGGGCGCGTTCCGCCGCTCGGGCCGCTTCACGCCGTTCACCGCCGCCTTCAACATCACCGGCCAGCCGGCGATCAGCCTGCCGCTCTACCAGCGCGAGGACGGCCTGCCGCTCGGCGTGCAGCTCGTCGGCCAGCCGGCGTGCGAGGGCGACCTGCTCGCGCTCGCCGCGCAGCTCGAGCAGGCCCACCCGTGGGCCGACAGACGGCCGAGCCTGTAGGGGGCCCGTCTCGGGTGGCCGTTACGGCCTTCGGGCCGTGCTCCGCGGGGCGGCCACCCTCGCCACCCCTTGGTCTAGACGCCGAGCACCGCGGCCATCCGCCGGGGCGGCACGCCGAGCGCCTCGGCGTCGGACGTGCCCTTCGGCGTGGTCATCGAGACCTCCAGCAGCTCGGCCTCGTCCCACGTCGCCGGCGCCTTGGACTTCATGATGGTCTCCAGGGCGCGCAGCGTGCGCGAGACCACCGGCGTGGGCACGTGCAGCACGGGCCGCGGCCGGCCCGCGGCGCGCAGCAGCAGCCGGACCAGCTCGGTGTGCGTCAGCGTCTCGGGCCCCGCGACCTCGTAGCGGGCGCTGCCGCCGCCGGCGGCGACCACGTGCGCCAGGCAGTCGGCGAGGTCCTCGGCCCACACGGGCTGGAACCGCGCGCGGCCGCGGCCGCTCATCGGCACGACCGGCAGCAGCGCGGCGCGCCCGAGCAGCGTGGCGTACGGGTCGCCCTGGCCGTAGACGAGCGACGGCGCGAGCACGACGTGCTCCAGCGACGACGCGGCGACCGCCTCCTCCGCCAGCGCCTTGGCGCGCAGGAAGCGCGTGCGGTTGTGCGTGGTGGCCGACAGGGCGCTGACGAACACGAACCGCTCGACCCCGGCGCGCTCGGCGGCCTGGACCATCCGCCAGGTCGCGATGCCGTTGAGCTCCTCGATCGACCCGGCGGGCTGGTCGCGGATCGCGGCGGCGAGGTGCACGACGGTCTTCACGCCGCGCATCGCGTTGCGGAACGACGGCGGGTCGGCGAGATCGCCCAGGGCGATCTGGACCCGCACCCGCTCGGGCCCCAGGCGGCGCGGGTCGCGCACCAGGCAGCGGACCGGGGTGCGCGCGGTGGTCAGGCGCCGCAGCAACGCGGAGCCGACGAGGCCGGTGGCGCCGGTCAGCAGGAGCACCCGGCGCAGCCTACGCGAGGCGCGTCAGGCCAGCGCGCGCAGGACCAGCGCCAGGCAGGACGCGATCGCGACGAGGTCCGCCGCGAGCCAGGCGGTGCGCCGCCGGATGCGCGGCAGCGCGGCGACCGGGGCCTCGCGGGCGGCCCGATCGGCAGGGGGCGTCGCAGCGTCCGTACCCATGGTCCGCCCATTCTCCGTCCGCGCGCAGACGCCTCCGCCGACGCGCAGGGAACTGCACGAGCTGCCCCGAAGAGGATGTGCACCGCTTCCCGGTGCGCGGCCTTTGGCAGAATCCCGCGTCCGACCACCCCTCAGCCCCTTGTGAGGACCTGAAGAGACATGGCCTACGTGATCACCGAGCCTTGCGTCGACACCAAGGACAGCTCCTGCGTCGAGGTGTGCCCGGTGGACGGCATCCACCCGACGCCCGACGAGCCCGACTACGACCAGGTCAAGCAGCTCTACATCGACCCCGAGGAGTGCATCGACTGCGACGCGTGCGTCGAGGCCTGCCCGGTCGACGCGTGCTTCGCCGAGGACCAGGTCCCGGACGAGTGGCAGAGCTACATCCAGATCAACGCGGACTACTTCAAGAAGGCGTAGCACTGTCGGTCATCGACGAGCTGCTCGAGAACGCGGCGGCCCACGCCGCCGCGTTCAGCGAGGACGCGCCGCGCACGCCCCGCCCGCAGCGGCGCGTGGCCGTCGTCGCGTGCATGGACGCGCGGCTCGACCTGTTCGGCATCCTCGGCCTCAAGCCGGGCGACGCCCACCTCATCCGCAACGCGGGCGGCGTCGCGACCGACGACGTCATCCGCTCGCTGACGATCTCCCAGCGCAAGCTCGGCACGCGCGAGGTGGTGCTGGTGCACCACACCGACTGCGGGATGCTCACCTTCACCGAGGACGAGCTGCGCGCCGAGCTGCAGGGCGAGACCGGCATGAAGCCCACGTGGGCGGCGGAGACCTTCAAAGACCTCGACGCCGACGTGCGCAACTCGATCGCGCGCATCCGCAGCAGCCCGTTCGTCCCGCACCGCGACGCGGTGCGGGGCTTCGTCTACGAGGTCGAGACGGGGCGGCTGCGCGAGGTGCTGCCCGAGGAGGCCTAGCCGGCCATCGGGAGGGTCATGCCGGTGGGGGCCGGGCCCTCGACCGGCGTGACCTGCGTGACGCCCAGCGTCGGCAGCTCGACCGGCATCAGCGCGATCAGGCCGCGAGCGGTGTGGTGCAGCGCCTGGGCGGCCGGGTCGGCCTGGTCCTCGAGCACCAGCGGCGTGCCGGCGTCGGCCTGCGCGCGCAGCGGCATCGTCAGCGGGACCTTGCCCAGGAGCGGCACGTCGAGCTCGTCGGCCAGCTCCTGGCCCCCGCCCTCGCCGAAGATCGCGAAGCGCTCGCCGCTCGGCGTCGTGAAGCCGCTCATGTTCTCGACCACGCCCGCGATGTCGAGCGACACCTTGTGGGCCATCTCGGCGGCGCGGCGCGCGACCTTCTGCGCGGTCGGCTGCGGCGTGGTGACGAGCAGGAACTTCGCGTCGGGCAGCAGCTGGGCGAGCGTCATCGACACGTCGCCGGTGCCCGGCGGCAGGTCGACGAGCAGGAAGTCCAGCTCGCCCCACTCGACGTCCTCGAGGAACTGCGTCAGCGCCTTGTGGAGCATCGGCCCGCGCCAGACAACCGCGCTGTCCTCCTCGACGAAGAAGCCGATCGACATGACCTTCACGCCGTGGGACTCCAGCGGCAGGATCTTGCGCTGCGGGGAGACCGGCGGGCGGTCGCTGCCCAGGCCGAACATGCGCGGGATCGAGTACCCCCAGACGTCGGCGTCCAGGACGCCGACCTTCTTGCCCTCGGCGGCCAGCGCCGCGGCGAGGTTGGCGGTGAGGGTGGACTTGCCCACGCCGCCCTTGCCCGAGCCGACGCAGACGACGTTCTGGACCTGCGCCAGCGCGCCGGTCGGCAGCCCGCCCCCGCGCCCCAGCTTGCGCTGGAGGTTGCTCTTCTCCTGGTCGGTCAGGACGTCGAAGGAGACGTCGACCTTCGTGATGCCCTCCAGCGCGCCGATGGCGTTGGCGACGCCGGTCTGGAAGTGGTTGCGGATCGGGCAGCCGGGCGTGGTCAGCGAGACCGTGACGGCCACGCGGCCGTCGCCCTCGACGTCGATCCGCCGGACCATGCCGAGCTCGACGATGTTCTCGCGCAGCTCGGGGTCGATGACGGCCTCGAGGGCCTTGAGGATCTCGTCGCGGGTGGGAAGCGCCATGCCGTCCATTGTAGGAAGCGGTCGCCCGCGCCCTCCCCCTCACGCACGACGGGCCGCCTCTGATGAGACGGCCCGCCGCGAGGGAGGAGAGGTACTGCTTGTTCTCCCTTGTGGGGGAGCTTGGTGCTACGCGACGGAGGCGATGCGCTCCTGGACGGTCGTGGCGGCCTTCGTGCCGGCGGTGAGGCCGGTCTGCACGAGGTTCTCCACGCGCGCGGTCAGGAACTCGACGTTCTTGGTCGCGACGGTGGCCTGCGAGCCGAGGTCGCGGCGGAACGTCTTGAGCTCGCGCTCGACGCGGGTGCGGTTGGTCTTCAGCGTGCGCTCGAAGCGGTTGCGGCGCTGCTTGATGTCGCGCTCGACCTTCGTGCGGCGCTGCTTGAGCTGGCGCTCGGCCTTCGTGCGGGCGGTCGTGCCACGGCGCTCGAAGCGCTTGAGCTCGGCCTCCAGGCGACGACGGCGCAGCTGCAGCTCCTTCTCGGCCTTGTCGCGCGTGCTGAACGAGCCGCGGAGGTCGTCGACGACGTCGACGAGGCGGTCGCGGGCGACGAGGGCGGCGCCGACGGGGATGAGGACGCTGCGCTCGGCGGTCTCCGCGATGCGGTCGACCGGGGTCTTGGCGAGCTCGCGGCGGGTCTCGGCGGCCTTCTTGGCGGCCGTGGTGCGCTTGCGGGCCTCGGCGGCCTGGTTGCGGCTGCGCGTCTGCGCGGCCTTCTTGGCGGCCGTGGAGCGCTTGGTCGCGGCCGTCTTGCGGGCCGTGGTGCCGGTGCTTGCCGTGCGGCGGGTGGCGGTGTCAGCCATGGGGTTCGATCCTCTCCTCGGATAAGGAAGTTAGTTCTAAGTCCTTGTTCGCCCTTCATGCTACCAGCGAACACGTGTTTGTAAACCGCCCCGAACGATCGGTTACGCACCCGAACGCGGGTTCGCGCGATCGAGACCGCAGAAACGCGGAATAGTTCCGTGTTTCTGCGGTGTCGCGGGCGGGTTCGGGGGCGAACTACGCCGCGGGGCGCGTGCGGGCGAGCCAGGTCGACGGGTCGGCGAGCTCGGCGCTGGAGGGCGCCATGGCGGGCGAGTCCCAGGCCTCGCGGACGCCGGCGTCGCCGCGCTCGGCTGCCACCGCGTCGCAGAAGCGCCGGCCGACCTCGTACTGGCGCAGCTTCATCTCCATGCCCAGCAGCTGGTCGAGCAGCTTCAGCAGCGGCGGGCGGCCGCCGCGGCGGCGGTCCAGCGCCTCGCGCAGCTGCGGCAGGTCGCGCAGGACGTCCTCGCCGGCGCGGTCCATCGCCCACTCGGCGTGGCCCTCGACGAGCGCCATCGTGCTCTGCAGGCGGTCGAGCAGGCCGGCGCGGTCGTTGCCGAGCACCGCCGCGACGAGCCCGCCGCGGCGCACCTGGTCGACGAGACCGCGCAGGTCGGAGAGGTCGACGCGCAGCAGCGCGCCGAGGTCGGGCTTGACCTCCAGCGCGCCCAGCAGCTCGCGGAGCAGCCCGGCCAGCTGCTCGCGCAGCCAGCCCACCGAGGAGAACTGCACGCCGTGCGTGACCTCGTGCAGCGTCACCCACGTGACCAGCTCGTCGTGGTCGAGCTCGAGGTCGGTGGCGACCTTGCGCAGGTTGGGGGCGACGAGCAGCAGCCGCGGCGGCGCGTCCGGGTCGAGCAGGTTGAGCTCGTACTGGCCGAGGATCCGCCGCGCGAACATCCCGAGCAGGGCGCCGACCTCGGCGGCGACGACCGCCCCGGCCGCCGCCTGCAGCGCGCCCGGCGAGCGCGCCATCGAGCGCTCGACCGCGGGGCCGAGCGTCGCCCGCATCGACGTGACGTTCGCGTCGATCCACGTGCCCCGGTCGACCCACTCCACGGGCGGCAGCGGCGCGCGCGGCTGCAGGCCGGTGACGGCGACGACGCGCTCCTGCGCGTCGGCCGCGAGCTCGGCCAGCCGCGCGGGCGCCGGCGGGCCGGCGTCGTCGCCCATGGGGAACCACTGGTGCGGGATGTGGGCCGAGCGATGGTCGTCGTCCAGCTCGAGGTCGAACGGGAAGTCGTTCGGACCGAAGGCGACCGGCTCGCAGCGCGGCATGGCGCGCACGAGCGCGATGCGGCGCGCGTATTCGCGCCGCTCGTCCGCGCGCGAGTTGCGCAGCGTCGCCATGCCGTCCACGCGCGCGGCGGCGAGCTGGCAGAGCGAGATGGCGATCGAGCCGATCGCGCGGACGCGGTAGGTGGCGGCCGACAGCTCGTCGGCGGCCAGCGCCAGCCAGCGCGGATCGGCCGACTCGACGGCGACGACCTCGAGCTTGCCCTCGCGGCTGCGGCGCTCGGGCGGCGGGTCCAGCCGCTCGCCGTTGACCCACGCGCCCTCGCCGGCGCGGGCCCACCACTCCTCGTCGGGGCCGAAGTCGTGGACGTAGCCGAGCACGACGTCGGCCATCGTCGGCCCCGTGGCCACGGCGATCGAGAGCGCGTGGTGCGTGAGGCCGCGCTTGGCGTTCAGCGAGCCGTCGATCGGGTCGATGACGACGAGCGTGCCGTCATCGCCGAAGTCGACCAGCCCGCGCTCCTCGCTGACGGCGCTGAAGCGGGCGCCCTCGCCGTGCAGGCGCTCGAGCTCGCGGAAGACGCAGTCCTCGGCCTGCTGGTCGATCACCAGCGTCCGGTCCCCGCCGCCGCCGACCGTGCCGGTCTCCTCGACGCGCTCGCGGCTGGTCGGGTGCTGGTGGAGGACCTCGCGCACGCCGTCGGCGGCCCGGCGGCAGGCGCCGAGCCAGTCGTGGTCGAGCGCCGGGCGAGCGCGATCCATGAGCGCCATATCCTAGGGTCGTGCCCGATCCGCTCGGCGGCCTCACCCCGAACCAGGTGCGGGCGGCAGCGCACCGGGGCGGCCCGCTGCTCGTGCTCGGCGGCGCCGGCACCGGGCGCTCCTCCGTCCTCGTCTCCCGCTTCGCCCACCTCGTCGCCGAGGGCGCGGCGCCCGAGACGATCCTGCTGCTGACCCGCACCGCGGCGGCGGCGGACGGGCTGCGCGCGCGGGTCGAGGACGCGCTGGGCGACCGCGCCTTCGAGGAGCTGCCCGTCCTGCCGTTCTACGGGCTGTGCGCGCGGCTGCTGCGCGACGAGGCGCTGGAGGCCGGCGTCGACCCGTTCGCCGTGACCGCCGCGCCCGCCGACCGGCTGGCGCTCCTGCTCGAGCGCGTCGACGAGCTGACGCTGCGCCGCCACGACCTCAGCGGCCGCCCCGCGGCGATGCTCAGCGCGGTCGTCGCGCGCATCGACCGGCTCAAGGAGGCCGGCATCGACGCCGAGGCCTACGCCGCCTGGGCCGCGATGCTCCCCGAGGAGGAGGAGCGCACCGAGCGCGAGCGCGAGTTCGCCGGCATCTACACCGCGCACGACCGGCTGCTCTCCGAGCACGGGCTGCTCGACTTCGGCGACCTGGTGCTGCGCGCGCTGGACCTGCTCGAGACGCGGCCGCACGTGCGCGCGCGCACGGCCGCCCGCTGGCGCCACGTCCTCGTCGACGACCTCGAGGACGCGACGCCCGCCCAGGAGCGGCTGGCCGCGCTGCTGGCCGCCGAGCACGGCGACCTCGTCATGACCGCCGACGACGACCAGGCGGTGCACGAGCCGCGCGGCGCGGCGGCCCGGCTGCGCGACGTGCTCGCCACGCGCGTCGGCGGGCGGACGGTCGAGCTCGTCCGGCTGGAGCGCTCGCTGCGCTGCCCGGCCCCCGTGGTCGCGGCGGTCCAGGCGGTG
>JACRMD010000037.1 GCA_016215085.1 Solirubrobacterales bacterium
CGCTCGGCCACCGTCGAGACGCTCGACGAGGTCGAGGTCGTCGCGATCCTCGGGCAGGACATGCGGCGCCTGCTCAAGGAGCACCCCGACATCTCGGCCAAGCTCGTCATCGCGCTCGGCCGCCGGCTGCGCGAGGCCAACGAGCGCCTGGCGCGCCAGTCGTTCCAGACCGTGCAGAGCCGCGTCGCCGGCGTGCTCGGCCAGCTCGTCCGCCAGGCCGTCGCCGAGGGCGCCGTCGAGCAGGACGTGCTCGTCACGATCACCCAGGCGGAGATCGCCCAGCTCGCCGGCTCCTCGCGCGAGTCGGCCAGCCGCTTCCTCGCCGTCCTCGAGCGCGCCGGGGTCATCACGCAGGGCCGCGGCCGCATCACCGTCCACCAGCCCGACGCCCTCGAGCGCTACGTCTACTGATGCCGGCCGGCAGCGAGCACTCAGCCGGGGGCGTCGTCGTGCGCGGGCGGGAGTGCGTCGTGATCGTGCCGACGCGGCGGGCGGCCAACGGCGCGAAGGTGCTCGCGCTGCCCAAGGGCCACGTCGACCCCGGCGAGACGCCGCCCCAGGCGGCGCAGCGCGAGGTCCGCGAGGAGACCGGCGTGGAGGCCCGCCTGCTGACCGAGCTCGGGGAGGTCCGGTACTGGTACGCCCGCGGCGGCCGGCGCATCGCCAAGCGGGTCGACTTCTTCCTGTTCGAGTACCTCAGCGGGGACGTGGAGGACCACGACCACGAGGTCGAGCACGCCTGCTGGATGCCGCTGGAGGAGGCTGCGCGGCAGCTCAGCTACCAGGGCGAGCGGCAGATGGCCGAACGAGCCCTGTCACAGATCGACGGCGACGGGTAGGCTCCCGCGCGGATGCAGGTCCTCAACTTCTACTCGACGATCTTCGCCGACCAGCTGAAGCGCGGCCGGAAGACCGCGACGATCCGCCTGGGCGACAAGAGCCACAAGTACAAGAAGAACCAGGCGGTGATGGTCACCATCGGGTACCAGCACTCGCCGCGGGAGAAGATCTTCGACGCGGTCATCGACCAGGTCGAGGTCAAGCGCGTCAAGGACCTGACGCCGCGGGACATCGAGCACGACAACCCCGAGTTCCGCCGCCACGAGGAGATGATCCACTTCCTCGAGCAGATCTACGGGAAGAAGGTGACGATGGACGACATCGTCACCGTGGTGCGGTTCTCGCAGATCATCGACCGGCCGCCGTCGTACACGGACGCGCGGCTGGGCATCGGCGGCGCGCAGAACTAGCGTGATCCGTCCGGGGCGGGGCGGTTCGTGATCCGGGTCTACATCGCCGACGACTCCCTCGGCTTCGGCACCCTCGCGGCCGCGTGGCTGGACGGCGAGCCCGACATCGAGGTCGTCGGCCAGGCGCAGACGGCGGCCGAGGCGCTGTCCGGGGTCGAGGCCGCGCGGCCCGACGTCGTGGTGCTCGACCGCCTGCTGCCCCAGCCCGAGCACTCCGAGGAGGTCCTCGCCCACGTGCGCCGCGTGCTGCCGCAGGCCTCCGTCGTGCTGCTGTCGGGCATGCCCGACGAGGACCTCGCGCTCGCCGCGCGGGAGATCGGCGCCGACGGGCACGTGAGCAAGGCGGTCGACGCCACCGCCCTCGCCGCGGCCGTGCGCCGCGCGGCCGGCGCCCGCACCGGCGAGCCCGGCACGTAGCCCGGACGCGCGATGTGGCGCAGCCACGTTCGGCGGGTACTGCCGCGCCGTGGCCCGGGAGGCGCCCACGTTCGAGGAGGAGCTGCCGCTGGACGGCTCGCGCGAGATCGTCGAGGAGGCGCTGGCCCTCGCCCGGGGCCACCTCGAGATGGACCTGGCGTGGCTCGCCGAGTTCCGCGGGGGCCGGACGACGTTCCGCGCGATCGACGTCGCCGACGACAGCTGGGACGTCGCCCGCGACGCCTCGGTCGAGGCGCCGGCGACGTACTGCCACCGCGTCCTGACCGGCGCGCTGCCCTCCGTCATCCCGGACGCGCGCGCCGACGAGGCCGTGCGCGACCTCGCGATCACCACGCAGCTGGACATCGGCGCGTACGTCGGCGTCCCGCTCGTGCTGGGCGACGGCTCCGTCTACGGGACCTTCTGCTGCCTGCACCACGCCGAGCGGCCGGACCTGGGGGCGCGCGACGTCCGCTTCCTCGAGGTCCTCGCCCGGCTCGTCGCGCGCGAGCTCGACCGCCGCCGCCTGGAGCTCCGCTCGCGGCGACTGGCGATCCGCGACGCCGGAGTCCGCGCCATGCTGCTCGCGCTCGACGCGCGCGACGCGTACACCGGCGAGCACTCCGAGGCGGTCGTCGAGCTGGCGATCGGCGTCGGCCGCCGGCTCGGGCTGGCCGGCGACGAGCTGCTGGACGTCGAGCAGGTGGCGCTCGTCCACGACATCGGCAAGGTCGGCGTCCCCGACGCGATCCTGCGCAAGGACGGCCCGCTGGCCGGGCCCGAGCTCGTGCTGATGCGCCGCCACCCGATCATCGGCGCCGAGATCGTCGCCGGCGTCCCCGAGCTGACGCATCTTGCGCCGGCCGTGCGCGCCGAGCACGAGCGCTGGGACGGCGGCGGCTACCCCGACGGGCTGGCGGCGGAGGCGATCCCCGTGGCCAGCCGCATCGTGCTCGCCTGCGACAGCTTCCACGCGATGGTGTCCGACCGTCCCTACCGGCGGGCGATGGACCTCGAGCAGGCGGTGCTGGAGCTCGTCCGGCATCGCGGGACGCAGTTCTGGCCCGAGGCGGCCGACGCGCTGCTGCTCGAGGTTGGCACTCGGATCTGACGAGTGCCAACGAGGGCTTGACGGCGGTCGCGCGCTCGCTAGGATGAGGACCACGCGTTGGCACTCAGCTCATGAGAGTGCCAACCACCCTCAAGACGTTGCAGTCCGTCACCTCAACGGAGGTCATCGAATGAAGCTCAAGCCCCTAGGCGATCGGCTGATCGTGCGGGCAATCGACGAGGACGAGACGACCGCCAGCGGCATCGTCCTCCCCGACACGGCCAAGGAGAAGCCGCAGAAGGGCGAGGTCGTCGCCGTCGGCGACGGCCGCTACGACGAGGACGGGGAGAAGCGCATCCCGCTGGACGTCGCCACCGGCGACACCGTCCTCTACAGCAAGTACGGCGGCACCGAGATCAAGATCGACGGCGAGGACCTGCTGGTCCTTCGCGAGTCGGACGTCCTCGCCAAGGTCGAGAAGTAGGAGAACTGGAGACACATGGCTCACAAGGAGCTCAAGTACGACTCCGCGGCGCGCAAGGCCCTCGAGGCCGGCGTCGACGCGGTTGCCAACGCGGTGAAGGTCACGCTCGGCCCCAAGGGCCGCTACGTGGTCCTCGACAAGAAGTTCGGCGCCCCGACGATCACGAACGACGGCGTCACCATCGCCCGTGAGATCGAGGTCGAGGA
>JACRMD010000152.1 GCA_016215085.1 Solirubrobacterales bacterium
GGCCCGGCCGCGACGGCGCCGCCGCCCGTCACGGGCGCGGTCGTCCCGGTGCCGCCGGGCGCCGGGGTCGTGCCGGTCCCGCTCCCGCTCCCGCCGCAGCCCGGCGCCGCCGCGCCGCCGGAGCCGTAGGCGATCAGCGTGTCCTCGGCGGGCACCAGCAGCAGGCCGCCGCCACCGCCGAGCGCCGACGGCGGCGCGAACGACGCGTTGTTGCCGCCCACGACCCCGTGGCCGGTCGCGGTGCACCACGTCGTCCGCCCGCTCGCGCGGTCCAGCGCGACCAGCGCCCCGCCCGCGCTGCCGAAGTACAGCGTGCCGCCGGCCACCAGGGGCTGGGTCGAGACCTCGTAGGTGAAGGGCGCCGTCCAGCGCTCGACGCCGCTCGTCGCGTCCTCGGCCCGCAGCCGCTGGCCCTGCGTGAGGTAGACGGTGCCGTCGGCGGCCGCGGGCGGCTGCGTGGACTGGATCGTGCCGACGGTGCCGCCGCTCGCCGCGTCGAAGACCAGCCCGTCGGACTCCACCGTGAACAGCCGCCGGGCGTGCAGCAGCGACGGCGCCCCGCCGCCGCCCGAGCACGGACCGGCGTGCGACCACGCCGGCGTGCCGGTCGTCCGGTCGAAGGCCGACGTGTGGTCGCAGGCGTAGGTCGTGTAGACGCGGGCGTCGTCGACCGCCGGCGAGCTGTCGTCGCCGTTGGTCACCGGCTGCGTCCACGCCAGCGAGCCGTCGCCCTCGCGCATGGCGTACAGCGTGCCGCCGCTGCCGGCCACCGAGAGGTGGACGAGCCCGTCGCGGGCCACCGGCGCCGAGCTCGCGGCGTACTGGCCGGGCAGCTGCCTGGCCCAGGCGGTGGACCCGTCGGCGGCGCGCAGCGCGGTCAGCACCCCGTCGAAGTTGATGGCGAACAGCCGCCCCGCGTCGTAGGCCAGCGCGCTCCAGTAGTAGGTCCCCGACAGCGTCCGCGTCCAGCGCTCGGCACCGGTCTGGAGGTCCAGCGCGTGGACGACGGTCCCGTAGGGCCCGTCGGACGGGTTGCGGACGGTGACGAAGGCCATCCCCTCGGCGACGACCGGGAACGACACCCGCGCGTCGAAGTCGCGCGCCCAGCGGATCCCCAGCGGCGGCTCGGGGACGCCGCCGGCCACGCCGTCGTGGCGCGGGTTGGAGAGGTAGCTCACCGAGTCGGCGTGCGCGGACGGCGCCGCGAGCCCCAGCGCGGCGAGCACCACGGCGACCCATCCCCGGCGACGCACGCCGCGGGCGTACCCGTGCGGCTACTTCACCGAACCGGCGAGCAGCCCCTGGACGAAGTAGCGCTGGAAGGCCAGGAAGACCAGCAGCGGGATGGCCAGCGACACGAACGACGCCGGCGCGATCAGCTCGATGTTCGAGCCGAACTGCCGCAGCTGGGAGAAGATGGCCACGGTGATCGGCTGCACGTCGCGGCCGAAGGTCAGCGCGACGATGAGGTCGTTCCAGGTCCACAGGAACTGGAAGATGGCCAGCGAGGCGATCGCCGGAAGGCCGAGCGGCAGGATGAGCCGGAAGAAGATCCGCAGCTCCGACGCGCCGTCGATGCGGGCCGACTCGAGGATGTCGCGGGGGATGCCCGCGAAGAAGTTGCGCAGCAGGAAGATCGCGAACGGCAGCCCGAAGGCGACGTGGAACAGGATCAGGCTGATCGTGGTGTCGAAGATGCCCGCGTCGTTGTAGAGCGAGAAGATCGGGATCAGCGCCACCTGGATCGGGACGACGAGCAGCCCGATGACCACGATGAACAGCGCGTCGCGCCCGGGGAACTCCAGCCACGCGAACGCGTAGCCGGCCAGCGCGGCGACGATCACGAGGATCACCGTGTTGCCGACCGCGATGACCGCGGTGGTCACCAGGGCGTCGGTGAGCGCGTTGTCGTCGAAGAGGTTGCGGTAGTTCTCGAGCGTCGCCATGCTCGGCTCCTGGACGAGCTTCCACCAGCCGAGGTCGGCGATGACGTCGGCCGGCATCAGCGACGTCAGGAACAGGCCGAACGTCGGCACGAGCCACAGCAGCGCGATGACCGCGAGCAGCAGCTGGAGCGGCACCTTCGCGGCCCCGCGGACGATGCGGGCGGCGCGCGACTCCTCCGGCCTGGGGGCGACGGGCGGCGCCGCGCCGGCGGGCGCGGGCGGCGGTGCGGTGGCGGCCTCCATCAGGCCTCCTCCCTCTTGAAGCGGCGGACGTTGAGCGCGAGCGCGGGGATCACGAGGACGAACAGGAACACGGCGATGGCCGAGCCGAGGCCGAAGTCGTTGACGCCGCCGAACGACGTGCGCCACATCGCCAGCGCGATGACGTTGGCGTCGTCCTGCGAGGAGCCCGGCGCGACCGAGAGCACGATGTCGAACACCTTCAGGACGTTGATGAGCATGGTCACGAAGACCACCGAGAGGACGGGCGCGAGTATCGGCACCGTCACGCGCCGGAAGACCTGCCACTCGGTCGCGCCGTCGGTCCGCGCCGCCTCGAGCACCTCACGCGAGATCGCCGACAGCCCGGCGGCGATGACGACCATCGCGAAGCCCGCCCAGACCCAGATGTAGGCGATCATCACCGACGGCGTGATGAGCTTGGGGCCGAGCCAGTCGGCCCCGCCGTAGGGCTCGGAGAACGTCTCCTTGCCGATCGCCGCGCGGTACTCGCCATCGCCGACGTCGCCGAACGTGAAGCTCCCGTCCGCCCCGGACTTCGTCGACTTGACGGTGTCACCCGAGGCGTCGCGAAGCTGGACCGTGACGCCCTCCAGGCCCTGCTCGCCGGGCTCGACCACGCCGGGCTTGCCCCCTCCGGGCTTGAAGTCGCGCCACACGGTCCCGGTGATCTCGCCGGAGCCGGGCGACGGGGTCGCCGCCTGCTCGGCGCCGGCGGGGACGGCGCTCGGGGGGATGGCCGTGAGCCCGAGGAGCGCCGAGCTCCCCGCCCGCAGCGGCGTCTGCAGCACGAACCCACGGGCCGGGGTGCCCTGGAGCTGCTGCGGCTGCGAGGGCTGGGCCCGCTCGAGCACGCCGTCGCCGACGAACGCGCTGCGCACCGCCTTGAGGCTCGCGTTCACGGCCCCGTGGTCGGGGTCCTTGACGAGCATGATGTGCCAGATCACGCCCGCGGCGAAGAGCGAGATCGCCATGGGCATGACCACCGCGATCTTGAACGCGACCGACCACCGCACGCGCTCGGTCAGCACCGCGAAGATGAGGCCGATCGCGCTCACGAGCGCCGGGACGACCGCGAGCCAGATGGCGTTGTTCTTGATCGCCGTCACCAGCGTGTCGCTGGTGAAGAGCGTCTGGTAGTTGTCGAACCAGACGAACTTCTCGCCGGACCGGTCATAGAAGCTGCGGACGATCGTGCGGATCGTCGGGTAGACGATCCAGACGGCGAGGAAGAAGACCGCGGGCCCCAGGAAGGCCGCGGTGACGGCGCGCCGGCGCCAGCGCCCGGGGTCGACGTCCCCGGGGGCCGCGGGGCCCCCGGGGACAGCGGGAGGCTGGACGCTGACGTCGGCCATGGCCTACTGCTTCTTGAACGCCTTCGCGGCCGAGGACTCGAGCTTGCTCGCCGTGCCGTCGACGTCGGCGGGCTTCTCGAGGAAGTCCTGCAGGATCTTCCACTCGCCCTGGCCCGCCGTGCCGCCGAAGGCCGCCGGCGCCAGGTCGCTCATGTCGAACGGGTGATCTCGTCCGGGTAGGCGTCCTCCGGGACGTTCTTGTTCGGCGACGAGAAGCCGCCGCGCTGGACCCAGATCTTCGCCGCCTCCGGGCCGGCCAGGTACTTGACCAGCTCGCGGCCCGCCGGCGTGTCCTTGAACATCACCAGCGAGTCGCCGCCGCCGACGACCGCGTTGGCCGCGTCGCCGATCGCCGGGAACGGGAAGACGTCGTAGCCCTCCTTGGCCTTCAGCTTGGTCTTGGACGCGACGACGCCGGGGACGAAGTCGCCCTCGATGACCTACGCCGCCTTCGGGTTGTCGGTGAACACGTTGGAGACCGACGTCGGGAAGTCGGTCTGCAGCGCGCCGTCGGTGCCGCCGGCGATGTTGCCCTTGTCCTTGAAGATCTCGGCCGTGGACGTCAGCGCCTCCTTGACCGACGGGTCGGTCCACTTGATCTCGTGCTTGGAGAGCTGGTCGTACTTGTCCGGGCCGGCCTGGCGCAGGTAGATGTTCTCGAACAGGTCGGTGAGGGTCCAGCCGTCGCCGCCGCCGATCGAGTAGGCGGGGACGCCCGACGCCTTCAGCGTGGAGGCGTTCTTGAGGAACGCGTCCCAGTCCTGCGGCGGCTGCACGCCGGCGTTCTCGAAGGCCGACACGTTGAACCACACGGTGGACTTGTTGGCGCCCTTGAAGACGAAGCTGTAGAGCTTGCCGTCGATCGTCCCGAGCTTGATGAAGTCGGCGGGGTAGTTGGACTCCACGTCGGACTTCGCGAAGTCCAGGGGCTTGAGCGCGCCCTTGCCCTGGAACTCCTGGATGACGCCGGGCTGCGCCACGGTGGCGAGGTCGGGCGGGTTGCCGCCCTCGACCGCGGTGCCGAGCACCGTCGGCACGTTGTCGCCGGCGGGGTTGTACTTGACCGTCACCTTCGGGAACTTCTTGGTGAACCCGTCGAGGACGGCCTGGAAGGACTTCTGCTCGTCGCCGGTCCAGACGCCGACGATGGAGAGGCTGCCGGAGACGTTGGCCTGCGTCGACTCCTTGGTCGTCGAGGACGCCGAGCCCCCGCCGCCGCTGTCGTCGTCGTCGCCGCACCCGGCGACCGCCAGCGCCGCCGTCCCCAGCAGCGCGAGCGCGTAGTGGTGGAACCGATGGGACTTCACGTGCCTGCTCCTCCGTTGTGGTCGTAGATCCCGAGGCCCGTGTCCGGGTCGAAGAAGTGCAGGGCCGACGTGTCGACGACGCACTCCACCGCGTCGCCCACGCGGACCAGCGAGCGCGACGAGAAGCGCCCGACGACCGCGGCCTGCTCGCCGTGCTCCTCGGCGACGCCGGCGCCGACGTCCTCGGCGAGCTCGCGGACCTCGGCGGTCACCGCGGGCCGCGCGGCGACGACCAGGTGCACCATGATCTCCGAGCCGAGGGCCTCGCGCAGCTGCAGCTCGCCGTGCAGCCGCTGGTCGGCGGGCGCGTCGCCGGCGACGGCGGCGTCCTCGAGGTCCTCGGGCCGGATGCCGAGGACGACGTCGCGCCCGGCGTAGGCCGCCAGCGCCGGCCGGCGCGCGACGAGCGCGGGGTCCAGCGCGAGCCGCTGGTCGCCGAGCACGGCGGCCAGCCCGTCGCCCGCGCGGTCCAGCCGGGCGAGCATGAGGTTCATCGACGGGCTGCCGATGAAGCCGCCCACGAAGAGGTTGACCGGGTGGTCGTAGAGCTCCTGCGGCGTGGCGACCTGCTGCAGCTCGCCCTTGCGCATCACCGCGACGCGGTCGCCCATCGTCATCGCCTCGACCTGGTCGTGGGTGACGTAGATCGTCGTGGTGGCGAGGTCCTGCTGGACGCGCGCGATCTCCGCGCGCATCTGGACGCGCAGCTTCGCGTCGAGGTTCGAGAGCGGCTCGTCCATGAGGAACGCCTGCGGCTGGCGGACGATCGCCCGGCCCATGGCCACGCGCTGGCGCTGGCCGCCCGACAGCGCCTTGGGCCGGCGCTTGAGGTAGGGCTCGAGGTCGAGGATGCGCGCGGCCTCCTGCACGCGGCCGTCGATCTCCTGCTTGGGCACGCCCTTGACGCGCAGGCCGAAGGCGATGTTCTCGTACACCGTCAGGTGCGGGTACAGCGCGTAGCTCTGGAAGACCATCGCGATGTCGCGGTCGCGCGAGGGCACGTAGTTCACGACGCGCTCGCCGATCCGGACGATGCCCTCGGAGATCTCCTCGAGGCCGGCGACCATCCGCAGCGCGGTCGTCTTCCCGCAGCCCGACGGCCCGACCAGGACCATGAACTCGCCGTCGGCGACCTCCAGCTGCAGCTGCGACACCGCACGGGTGCCGTCCGCGTACACCTTGCCCACCTGCTCGAACGTGACTTCGGCCACTGCGCTCCTCCTCGTCTCTTAAGACGCCGGGGCGGGGCCGATTGACGACGCGCGTCGTGTCAGCGGCGATACTGCGCCGATGGGCGTCCGAGGGTCACGGGCGGACGAGGGTGCGGGGGCGGCGCAGCGGCGCTTCGTCAAACGCGCGCCGGCCGACGTCTGGACGGGTGGAAGGCCGCGCGGGTCCGGCGACGACGAGCTCGTCGAGGACGCGCGCGGCGGCGACCGGGAGGCCTTCGCCCTGCTCTACCAGCGGCACAAGCACGAGGTCTGGCAGCTCGCGTGGTTCACGCTGCGCGACCACCACGAGGCCGAGGACGCCGTGCAGGAGACGTTCCTCAAGGCGCACCGCGCGCTGCACCAGCACCGGCCCGGCACCTCGCTGCGCGCGTGGCTGCTGGCCATCTGCCGCAACGGGTGCCGCGACCGCCTGCGCGCGCGGGGACGGCGGCCGGTCGTGCCGCTCGACGACGCGGTGGTCGCCGCGCCGCCGGGCGCCGAGTCCGCCGTGGCGTTCCGCGCCGCGCTCGACGCGCTCCCCGTCGAGGAGCGCGAGGCGTTCCTGCTCGTCGACGTCCTCGGCTGCTCGAGCGACGAGGCCGCGAACGTGCTCGGGCTGCGCGCGGCCTCCACGCTGCGCTCGCGCCTGTCGCGCGCGCGGCGCGCGCTGGCGCCGGCGCTCGACCCGGGCGACGGGGCGCCCGCCGGCACGGGCGCGCCGCAGGTCTGGGGCCTGCTTCACGGGCGGGGGCAGAGCGCGCTGGTCGTGGCGTTCGCCGGCGATGTGCCGGGCGGCGAC
>JACRMD010000064.1 GCA_016215085.1 Solirubrobacterales bacterium
CAGCGCACGTAGCGGGCGGCGTCCTTGAGCGCGGGGACGCCGGCGAGGAAGCGCTCGCCGATCAGCGTGTGGCGCTTCATGAACGCCCACTCGTCCGCGTCCAGCGGCCCGGGCTTGTGGAGGATCGCGTCGGGGATCGCGATCTTGCCGACGTCGTGGAGCTCGGCGCCGGTGACGACGTGGGCGGCCTCCTGCTCGTCGAGGCCGAGGCGCCGCGCGGTCTCGCCCGCCAGCCGCCCGACGTCGAGGACGTGCTCGTGGAGGTCGGGCTCGCGCTCGGCGAGCACGCCGACCAGCAGCTCGCGGGTCTGGCTCAGCGCGGAGGTCGGGCGCGCGTTCTTGCGCGCGTACATGCGCTGGTCGGCGAGCTTGAGCGCGGTCGTCGGGTCGGCGGCCTCGGTGGGCAGCGCCACGACGCCGTGCGAGTTGTCGATGCGGAAGCCCTCGCCGTCCTCGGTGAGCGCCGCCACGGCCGCCTGCACCGCGGGAGCGGCCGCGCGGGCGGTGCCGGGCAGCAGGACGCAGAACTCGTCGCCGCCGAGGCGGTAGGCGCTGGCGCGCCCCGCGGTCGCCGCGCCGAGCGCGCGCCCCAGCCGCGTGAGCAGCGCGTCGCCCGCGGCGTGGCCGAACGAGTCGTTGTAGAACTTGAAGCCGTCGAGGTCGAAGATGGCCAGCACGCGGGGCGCGCCGTCGGCCAGCGCGGCGTCGAGGTCGGCCACCAGCGCGCGGCGGTTGCCGAGCCCGGTCACCGCGTCGGTAAGCGCCTCGCGGCGGCTGCCCGCCAGGGCGCCCGCGTAGTCGCGGAACGTCACGCCGAGGCGGACGACGACCAGCGCGAGCGTCGCGCTGACCAGCACGTGAGGGATCGTGGGCAGGTCCCACGCCAGGTCGACGGCCTGCAGCGCGACGGCCACGGCGGCGAAGCCGAGCGGGAGGGTGAACAGCCGCGTGGAGGACGGGTCCAGCGCCGCGGGCTCGCGGTGCGGCTGCCACGCCGCCGCGCACAGCAGCAGCGTGCCGAGGACGTAGGGGACGTCGAGGACCTGCCCCGAGCTCCAGCCGCCGGTGGTCGCCTGCACGAGGTAGGCGCTGTCGCCGACGGTGATGCCGATCATGCCGAGCACCACGCAGGCCCAGGTGCGATCCAGCCGCCATCCCTCGACCGCGCCGACGACGGCGACGAAGCCCAGGACGGTGAGGTCGGCCAGCGCGTACACGCCGGCGACGGCGTCGCCGCCGCGCAGCGTCGTCGCGAAGAACAGCATGGCGCCGATCGCCGTCACGGTCAGCGCGCCGATCGCGCCGTCGAGCCACATCGCACGCGAGCGCACGACGCCGCGCACGTGCAGCAGCACCGCGAAGCAGGCGATCGCGAGCGGGTACCAGCCGAGGTACAGGACGTCGGAGACCTGCGGGAAGGCGCCCCCGCCGTCCTGCACGAGGTTCAGCCACAGCCCGCCGGCCACGTACGTCGACCACGCGGCGGCCATGAGGCTCCAGGGCAGCCGCTCGGCCGGGACCTGGACGGCCCGGACGGCGAAGGCCACGCCGCCCAGCGCGAAGACGACCCAGAGGAACCAGCGGCCGAACGCGTCGCCGGCCGGCGTGCCCTCGAGCGCCTGCGTGGCGTCGAGCGCGAGCAGCACGAGCACCGCGGCGAAGGTCGTCGCAAGGACGCGCGGAAGGTCTCGGGCGATGGTCCGGATGCCCCGGTGATCGGCGCCGCGATCTGCGTGCTTGAACGCAGCTGCGGAGTTCGGCCGCCGTCCTGTCCGGCGCCCAACCGCGCCCGTCGCGTTCCGGCCGACAGGGAACGGCACGTGGATGCCGAAACGTCCAGGCACGGACCGGTGGCGCCAACTTCGGCCACGCCCGTCCGTCTAGAGGGATGAGGATGCAGGCCCACACGTTCCAGTACCCCAAGGTCACGCCCGTGCCGCGCCCGGCTCCGCAGCCGGCGGGCAAGGGCAAGTAGGCGCGCTCAGCGCCGTCCCGCGGCCGCGCGACGCCGCGCCGGCCGCGGCGCGCCGCCGGCCAGCGCGACCAGCTCGGCGAGCGCGTCGGTGATGCCGCCCGCGACCACGTCGACGTCGGGCAGCGCGTCGAGGTCGGCGATCAGCCCCCAGCCGAGCTGGCCGTTGTAGGACATGACGGCGACGGCCAGCGCCCGCTCGCCGGCCAGGAACGCGACGGGGTGGATGAGCTCCATCTCGCGGCCCAGCACGTACAGCGGGAACTGCGGACCGGGCACGTTGGTGACCAGCAGGTTGTAGAACCGCGACGAGAAGTTCAGCCGCGAGGCCTGGGCGAGGATCGTCGGCGGGGCGAAGTCCTGCATCCCCGCGATCACCTCGGCGCCGATCGCCTGCCGCGAGTCCTTGATCCCGGCCATCGCCTCGCGCACGACGGCGAGCCGCCGCACGGGGTCGGGCTCCCAGACCGGCAGCGGCGCGATCAGCTGCGTGAGGCGGTTGCCCAGCGCCCCGCGCTCGTCGCTGCCGCGCGTGGAGACCGGGACGCACGCCTTGAGCTCGAGCCCGTCGACGCGCAGGCCGCGCCCGTGCATCCACGCGCGCAGCGCGCCCGCGACGACGGCCAGGACGACGTCGTTGGCCGTGCCGCCGAAGGCGTCCTTGACGAGCTTGAGGTCGTCGAGCGCGGTGTCGGCGAACGCGACGCGCCGGTGCGGGCCGATCTACACGTTCAGCGGCGACTCCGGCGCCGGGTTGAGCCCGGCCCACAGCACCTCGCCCA
>JACRMD010000196.1:0-16897 GCA_016215085.1 Solirubrobacterales bacterium
GGCCGGCCCCCTGGCCGTCAAGGCCATCGCGCCGGGCATGACCCACAAGACCGAGCACGGCGCCGTGCGCCTCGGGCTCGCCACCCCCGCGGCGGCGCAGGAGGCGGCCGCCGCCCTGCACGGCTCGCTCACCGCGGCGGGCTTCGACGTCACCGGCTTCCTCGTCCAGCAGATGGTCGCCGGCGGCGTGGAGCTGCTCGTCGGCGCCATGAGCCACGAGACGTTCGGCCCGATCGTCGTCTGCGGCGCCGGCGGCGTCACCGCCGAGCTGTGGGGCGACGTGCAGGTGCGCCTCGCGCCGGTCGCGCGCCGCACCGCGACCGAGATGGTGTCCTCGCTGCGCGTGGCGCCGCTGCTGCGCGGCTGGCGCGGCGCGCCGCGGGCCAAGCCCGGCGCGGTCGAGGACGTCGTGCGCCGGATGGGCTTCCTCGTCGCCGACCGGCCCGAGGTTGCCGAGGCCGAGCTCAACCCCCTGCTGGCCACCGCGGCGGGCGCGGTGGCCGTGGACCTGCGGGTCCGCGTCGCCGCGGACTGAGCCGGGGCTCAGTCCGCGTACAGCGCGTCGATCGTGTCGCCGTAGCGCTCGTAGACCACGTTGCGCTTGATCTTCATCGTCGGCGTGAGCTCGCCGCGCTCCTGCGAGAGGTCGTGGTCGAGGATCGCGAAGCGCTTGACCTGCTCGATCCGCGCGAAGTGCGCGTTGGCGGTCTCGACGTCGGCCGCGATCTCGGCGATGACGCGCGGGTCGCGTGCCATCTGCGCCGGGTCGGGCGTCACGCCGCAGCGCTCGGCCAGCGCGGGCAGCTCGTCGGGATCGAGCGTGACCATCGCCACCACGTAGGGCCGGTTGTCGCCGTACACGACGGCCTGCGAGACCCAGCGGCTGTCGCGCAGCGCGGACTCGATGTTCGACGGCGTGATGTTCGTGCCCGACGAGGTGAGGATGAGGTCCTTCTTGCGCCCGGTGACGCGGACGAAGCCGTCGGCGTCGATCTCGCCGAGGTCGCCGGAGCACAGCCACCCGTCGTCGGTGAACGTCTCGCGCGTGGCGTCCTCGTTCTTGTAGTAGCCGGCGAAGATGTTGGGCCCCTTCATGAGGATCTCGCCGTCGGGCGCGACCATCACCTCGGTGCCCGGCAGCGGCCGGCCGACCGTGCCGATCCGGAACTCGCCGGCGGTGTTCAGCGTCGCGGCGGCCGTGGTCTCGGTCATGCCGTAGCCCTCGAGCAGCGTGATGCCGCAGGCGTCGAAGAACTCGATGACCTCGGGGTTGATCGGCGCCGCGCCCGTCAGCGCGAGCTGCAGGCGCTCGCCGAACAGGCCGCGCACCTTGGAGAGCACCAGGTGGTCGGCGAGCCGGCGCCGGCGCTCGAGCAGCCCGCCGACCGGCCGGCCGGCGCGCTCGCGCGTCCGCGCCTCGCGCCCGACGCCCACCGCCCAGTCGAAGACCATGCGCTTGAGGCGGCCCGCGTCGTCGACGCCGGCCAGCGCCTTGGTGTGGATCTTCTCGAAGACCCGGGGCACCGACGGCACGTGCGTCGGCTGGATGTCGGTGATGTCCTCCAGGACGAGCTTGGCGTCGCCGCGCCAGAAGGCGAGCGTCCCGCCGATGTCCAGCGTGACCATCTGCGTGATCCGCGCCAGCGAGTGCGCCAGCGGCAGGAACAGGAAGATGACGACCTCCTTGGTGGGGTCGAAGTCCAGCTGGTGCTCGTACATGTCCATGGTGGCCATGCAGTTGCGGTGCGTGGTCATGCAGCCCTTGGGCGGGCCGGTCGTGCCCGACGTGTAGACGATGGTCGCCACGTCGTCGGGGCCGACCGCCGCGACCGCCTCGTCCACCGCGCGCGCGGGGATCTCTGCGCCGCGCTCGCGCAGCTGCTCCAGCGAGAGGTCGCCGGAGTCGTCGAAGGTCACCACGTGGCGGAGCTTGGGCAGCCGGTCGCGCACCTCCTGGACCTTGGCGAGCTGGTCCGCGTCCTCGCAGAGCACGACCTCCGTCTCGCTGTGGCCGAGCACGTACTCGCATTCGCCGGGCGAGTTGGTGTGGTAGATCGGCACGACGGTCGCGCCGGCGCAGTGCGCCGCGCAGTCGACCACCGTCCACTCCGCGCGCGTCGAGGAGAGGATCGCCACCGGCGTGCCGGGCTCGACCCCGAGCGCCATCAGCCCCCGGGCGAGCTCGCGGGCCTGCCGGCCCAGCTCGGCGTACGTGATGTCGTGCCAGCCCTCGCCGTCGCGGTGGCGCAGCGCGGCGCCGGGATGGCGCTCCGCCGCGGCCAGCACCATGGCGCCCAGGGTCGGCGCCCCCGTCGCGCGGTCCACCCCGGGGGCGGACCTGGTGGTCGAGGTCGACGACATGCTCTCCAGCTCCTCGTGCGCGTGGTTGCGTTCCCACCGATGCTGCCGCCGTGGGCCGCAGCGGCCATCCGTACTCGGCCACACGCCGTGGCGGCGGGTCACTGATGGCCCTTCCGCGCGACAGGCGTAGCGTCGGGACGATGCCGCCGATCGACGACCGCCGCGGTGCGTGATGGGCCTGGCGGTCGCGCTGGGCGTGGGGCTGCTGCTCGGCATCGAGCGCGAGCGCCACAAGGGCCGCGGCGCCCACCGCGGTCCCGCGGGCGTGCGCACGTTCGCGCTGACGGCGCTGCTCGGGGCGCTGTGCATCCGGGTCGGCGGGGCCGCGGTGCTGGCGGCCGGCGTCGTCTTCGTCGGCCTGGCCGCGCTGGCCGGCTACGAGCGCGACCAGCGCGACGACCCCGGCCTCACCACCGCCATCGCGCTCGTGGTGACGTTCCTGCTCGGCGCGCTGGCCCAGCAGGATCCCGCCCTGGCGGCCGGGGTGGGCACCGGCGTGGCGCTGCTGCTCGCCTACCGCAGCCGCCTGCACCACCTCGTGCGCGACACCCTCACCGAGCGCGAGGTCCACGACGTCCTGCTCTTCGCCGCCGCAGCGCTCATCGTGCTCCCGCTCGTGCCCGACGAGGGCATCGGGCCCAACGACGCGTTCAACCCGTTCACGGCGTGGCGGCTCGTCGTCCTGGTCCTCGCGGTCAACGGCGCGGGCTACTTCCTGCTGCGCGCGATCGGCCCGCGCTACGGGCTCGCGATCGCCGGGCTGCTCGGCGGCTTCGCGTCGAGCACCGCGACGATCGCCACGATGGGACGCCGCGCCGTCGTCGAGCCCGAGGTGCGCCGCGGCGCGGTGGCGGGCGGCGCGATGTCGACGGTCGCCACGATGGTCTTCACCGGCATGGTCGCCGGCGCCGCCGACGGCGAGACCCTGCGCCGGCTGACCGGGGCGCTGGCCCTCGGCGGCGTCGTGGCCGCCCTCTACGGCGCGGCGTTCGCCTGGCGCGCCGCGCGGCGCCCGCCGGGCGAGGTCCGCCGCGGCCGGGCGTTCGACCTGCGCATCGCGCTGGCCGTGGCCGGGGCGATCTCGGCGCTGCTGGTGATCTCGGCGGTCATGGAGCAGGCGCTCGGGCGCTCCGGCGTCGTGCTCACCGCCGCCCTCGCGGGCTTCGCCGACGCGCAGGCGGCGGCCGCCTCGTCGGCGGCGCTGGCCGCGTCCGGCCAGATCTCGGCCGACGACGCGGCGCTGGCGATCCTGGTCGCGCTGAGCACCAACACGATGACCAAGGCCGCCGTCGCGCTCGCCGCCGGGCGGACGCGGTACGCCGTCCGCATCTGGCCCGGCCTCGCGCTCGTCCTCGGCGCGGTCTGGCTCGGCGCGGCGGTGGCGCCGTGACCGGCGCGGTGCTCCACCGCCGCCTCGTGGTCGTCACCGGCAAGGGCGGCGCCGGCAAGTCGACCGTGGCCGCCGCGCTGGGGCTCGCCGCCGTCCGCCGCGGCCGCCGCACGCTCGTCGTCGAGGTCGCCGCCCGCGACGACGTCCGCCGGCTGGTGACCGGCGCGGCGGCCGGCGACCCATACGTCGAGCGGGCGCTGGCGCCCGGGCTCGACCACGTCTCGGTCGACCCCGGCCACGCGCTGCGCGAGTACCTGCGGCTCCAGCTTCCGCGCCCCGCGGCCGCGCTGCTGCTCGCCGGCCGCGTCTTCCCCCTGCTGGCCGCGGCGACCCCGGGGCTCGCCGAGCTGCTGACGATCGGCAAGGTGTGGGCGCTGGCCGCGCCGGCGCCGCACCGGCGCCACGACCTCGTCGTGCTCGACGCGCCGGCGACCGGCCACGCGCTCGGGCTGCTGCACGCGCCGGCCGCCTTCGCCGCGGCGACGCGCACCGGCCCGGTCACCGCAAGGCCCGCCGCGTCGACGCGTTCCTGCACGACCCGCGGCAGACCGCGCTGGTGGCCGTCGCCGCCCCCGACGAGCTCGCGGTCGCCGAGACGCTGGACCTGCGGCGGCGGCTGCTCGCGGGCCTCGGCCTCGACCTGGACCTCTGCGTCGTCGACAGCGTGCTCGCCGGCCGGTTCGCGGCCGCCGAGGAGCGCCGGCTGCGCGCGCTGGCGCCCTTCCCCGGCCGGCGCGCCGCGCTGTTCGCCGCGACGCGTGCGCGCCACCAGCGCCACCAGCTCGCGCACCTGCGCGCGGGCCTGGACGGCGTGCCGGTCACCACGCTGCCGTTGGTCTTCGCGCCCGCGCTGGACCTGCCCGCGCTGGAGCGGCTCTCGCGCCGTCTCGACCCGCCGCGCGTGCGTCAGAAGGTGCCCGCGGCGACCTCGTGACGGAGCTCGCGCGCGCCGCGCCGGGCGGCGAGCTCGACCGAGCGCCGGCGCAGGAGCTGGAACTGCCGCGCCTGCATGATCACGTGGGCCGGGTGCCAGAACGCGACGTTGGCGAGGTCGGCGAGCAGCTTCGGGCGGCCCGCGCCGCCGCTGCGCACGAGCAGCCGGGTCGTGCCGTCACCCTGCGGGTCCAGGAAGAACTCCCAGCGCGCGTCGGTGCGCCAGCGCGGCTGCGGCCCCGCCGGGTCCAGCGAGCGGCCCTTCGCGTCCAGCGTCGCGCGCAGCACGAGCGAGCGGGCGGGCTCGACGTGGACGACCTCGAACCACGCCCGGCCGGGCACGGTGGTGAAGCGGTCGCCCGTCTCGAGGTGCTGCCAGTCGAGGTGCACCTGGTCGGCGCTCGGCCGGCCGGCGTTGTCGAGGCGGTCCCACGAGTACCACCCGCCGCGGTCGGCGCCCATCTGCACCAGCCACGGCCAGATCGCCGACGGCGGCGCCGGGATCGTGGTGGCCATCGTCGTCACCCCGTGCTCGCCCGGCACCAGTCCGTCGCCGGGCAGCGGGCGCGCGAGGTCGTGGTCGGTCGCGCCCCAGCGCATGAGCCGGGGACGCGCGGCGAGCGCGCCGACGGCGAGCGCGCCGGCACCGAGGAGCAGCCGTGGCGAGGTCATGCGGCGACGCTACGCCCGGGCCCGCCGAGCGCCATCCGGACGGCCCCGCGGCAGGGCGCGGGTCACTACGGATGCCGGACCGCAGTCGTGCCCGATGGACAGGGTGTCGAGCGGGCGTAGCGTCGACGCAACGCGTCCGTACACGAGGAGAGGCACCGTGCTCCGCCTTGCGAGGTTCTCCATCTCACGCCCACGGACGGCCCTCGCACTCTGGGCCGCCTTCGCCGTGGCGCTGTCGCTCATCGGGCTCGGGGTCTCCGACGCCCTGTCGCCGTCGAAGGCCGTGATCCCCGGGACGGACTCCGCCCGCGCCGTGCACCTCGCCGACGCGCAGTTCGGGCCCAGCCAGCTGGTGCCCGTCCTGCTCGAGGGCCCGCAGAAGGAGGTCGACCGCCAGGGGCCGATCCTCGTCAAGCGGCTGTCCAAGGAGAAGGACATCCGCGTGATGTCCGCCTGGGACGGCGGGCCGCTCAGCTTCGAGCTCCATCCCCAGGCCGGCGACGCGATGCTGATCGCCGCCGTCGCCCGCACGGACGCCGAGATGTTCGAGGGGCGCCAGGAGGAGATCCAGAAGATCGTCGACGACACGGTCAAGGCGCCGGTGACGCCGTACGTCACCGGCACGCCGGCGCTCGAGCGCGGCCTCGCCGACGCGTCGATCGACACGACGCGCCAGGCGCTGCTCATCGCCACGCCGATCCTCTTCGTCCTCCTGCTGCTGATCCTCCGCGCGCCGGTCGCCGCGTTCGTCATCACCGGCTTCGGCGCGGTGACCGCGTTCGTCGGCTTCGGCGCCATGACGCTGGCGGCCAACGCCATCGACCTGGCGCCCGTCGCCCTGGCGCTCGGGGCGCTCACGTCGCTCGCCGCGGGGGTCGGCTACGCGCTGCTGCTCTACGTCCGCTGGGCGGACGAGCTCGCCGCCGGCGCCTCGCCGCGGGACGCGGCGACGACCGCGGTCGACACCTCCGGGCGCGCCGTGCTCATCGGCGGCACGGCGCTCGTCGTGGCCATGGTCGTCACCGCGCTGGTGGGCCTGACCGAGATGCTGCAGTCCGAGGGCCTGGGCACCGTCCTGGGCGGCCTGCTCGGCATCGGCGCGACGGTCGTGGTCATGCCGGCCGCGCTCGTCGTGCTCGGGACGCGGATGCACTGGCTGCGCTTCCCCGCGCCGGCGTTCGCCGAGCACGCGTGGAACCGCCTCGTCGGCGGCGGCAACGTCGTCGTGCGCCGCGCCGTCCCCGTGGGCGCGCTGGCGACCGGCCTGCTGCTGCTCCTGGCGCTCCCCGTCCTGCAGCTCGACATCGGCACCATCTCGCCGCTGCGCCTGCCGGACGACAACCAGGCGCGCGTCGCCTACGAGAAGGTCGGCGCCGTGATGGGGCCCGGCTGGGTCGCCCCCTACAACATGGTGATCGTCTCCCAGTCGCGGCCGCTGACCGACCCCAAGCTCCTGCGCGACATCGACCGGCTGCAGATCCGCATCGGCCGGCACAAGTACACCGAGACGGTCGTGGGACCCGGCGTCTTCGCCGCGACCAGCAAGGAGCTGGGCGTCCTGCCGGACAAGCTGCAGGAGTCCTCCAAGCTCCTGAAGACCGGCCCCAAGGACCTCGCCAAGCTCGAGAACGGGCTCGGCCAGGCCGGCGCCGGGGCGGTGACGCTCCAGTCCGGCCTGCAGGAGGCGGCCGCCGGCGCGGGCAAGCTCAGCGCGGGCTCGACCTCCGCGCAGGGCGGCGCGGGCCAGCTCCGCGCCGGCCTGGCCAAGGCGCGGTCCGGCTCGGCCCAGATCTCGGGCGGGCTGGGCCAGGCGCTCGGCGGCGCCCGGCAGCTGCGCGACGGCGCCTCGGCGGCGCTGGCCGGCTCGGCGAAGATCAGCGGCGGCCTGGGCCAGGCGGTCACGCCGGTCAAGCAGGGCCTGCCGGTCGTCAAGAACATGGCGGCCGACGTCACCTCCGGCAGCAACGCGGTCAAGAACGCCAAGGCGAGCGCCGACACGGTCACCGGCCAGCTCGACGCCGCGATCGCCGACCTGCAGGGCATCGACGACCCCAAGGCGCAGGCCGCGCTGGCCGCGCTGCAGAACGCCCGCGGCGGCGCGTCGTCGCTGTCGGGCTCGCTGGGCGCGGCGTCCTCCAAGCTCGGCGGCGCGGCGGCCGTGGCCGGCGTCTTCGCCGGGCAGGTCGCAGAGCTGTCGTCCGGGCTCAGCCAGCTCTACGCGGGGTCGACCGCCCTGCAGGGCGGCCTGGCCCAGCTGCGCAAGGGCAACGCCGACCTCGTCAACGGCATCGACCGGCTGGCGGCGGGCGGCGGTGACCTGACCGCCGGCCTGACCGCGCTGCGCAACGGCGCGGGCCAGCTCGAGAGCGGGCTCGGCCAGCTGAGCGCCGGCAACGCGTCGCTGGCGGGCGGGCTGTCGGCCGGCGTGGCGCCGGTGGGCAGGCTGTCGGGCGGCCTGGCCGAGATGGAGCAGGGCGTGGCGACGTTCCGCAAGAAGCTGCCGTCGGCGAGGGACCTCGACCGGCTCTCGCAGCAGTCGCCCGGACTGTTCGACAACGGCTACTTCGTGCTCGCCGCCATCGCGGGCGCGCGTCCCGCCGACCGCAACCAGGCGACGTTCGCGGTGAACCTCGACCGCGGCGGCAACGCCGGGCAGATCCTCATCGTGCCGCGCTTCGGCGCCGGCTCGACGGAGAACATCGCGCTCGGCGAGGACCTGCGCGACATGGCCGACGGGTTCGCGGCGGCCACGCGCACCGAGGTCGCGCTCGGCGGCCAGGCGGGCCAGTTCGGCGACTTCGAGTCCGAGGGCACGGCGAAGCTGATCCCCGTGTTCGCGGTCGTCGCGGCGGTCGTGGCGCTGATGCTGATGCTGATGCTCCGCACGGTGATCCTGCCGCTGGTGGCCGTGGCCTTCAGCCTGCTGGCCACCGCCGTCTCGTTCGGCGTCCTGCAGATCCTGTTCGGCGGCGACGACCCGCTGCTGGGCGGCCCGGGCTCGTTCAGCCCGGTGTCGATCATGGGCATCTTCGCCGCGGCGTTCGGCATCGCGACCATGCTCCAGGTGGTGCTGCTGGAGCGCACGCGCGAGGACTTCCTCGAGGACGGCGACCCGCACCAGGCGCTGCTGCGGTCGCTGCGGGAGACCGCCCCGGCGGCCACCGGGGCCGCGATCGCGATGATCGCCGCCGCCGTGCCGTTCATGGTGTCGAGCTTCCTGACCGTCGCGCAGTTCGGCATCGGGCTGGCGGTGGCGATCCTGGTCGACGCCGTGATCGTGCGGCCCGTGCTGCTGCCGGCCGCCGTCGAGGTCTTCGGCGCGCGGGCGTGGTGGCCGACCCGGTCGAAGGTCGCGCCTCCGCCGGCCCCGGCCCCGAGCCCCGGGCCCCCCGTCCCGGGCAAGCTGGTCCACGGCTGAAGCGCCGAGCAACGTGGGCCCCGCGGCCGCCCGGACGGCCGCGGGGCCCAGTCACGCGTACGGGTCCTTCGGCGCGCGGTCCTCGGACAGCGAGCCGCGCGAGCGCGTGACGAGCGCCTCGATGGCGTCGGCCAGGTGGACCTGGTCGATGTGGTGGTCCTCGCGCGCGATGCGGATGCGGTGGGCCTCGAGCAGGACGTCGGCGTGGGTGGAGCCGGCCGGCGGCTCGAAGCGGTAGGACGCGAGCTCGATCAGCAGCCCGAGCGGGTCGGTGAAGTAGATCGAGTCCATGAACCCGCGGTCCTTGACGCCGCTGTGGCGGATGCCGCGCTCGTCCAGGCGCTCGACGGCCTGGTGGAACGTCGCGTGCGACAGCGAGAACGCGAGGTGGTGCACGCAGCCGGGGTCGGTCGGCGTGCGGGCGGGGTCGGGCGTGCGGTCCTCGTTGGTGAAGATCGTGATCAGCCGGCCGTCGCCCGGGTCGAAGTAGAGGTGGCTCTCGGCCGCGTTGTCGAGGTTGGGCTGCTCGAAGACGAACGGCATGCCGAGCACGCCCTCCCAGAAGTCGATCGATGTCTGCCGGTCGGCCCCGACGATCGTGATGTGGTGGACCCCTTGGGACTGGAGCTTGCGCACGGGGCGAGCCTACTGCGGCGGAGGTAGGGTCGCCCGGCATGGAGTTCCGGCTCCTGGGACCGCTCGAGGGACGGGACGGCGACGCCGCCGTCGCGCTCGGGGCGCCGAAGCAGCGGGCGCTGCTGGCGCGGCTCCTCCTCGACGGCGGGCGGGCGGTGGCGGTCGAGGAGCTGATCGACGACCTGTGGGGCGACGCGGCGCCCGCCTCGGCGCCGAAGATGATCCAGGTCTACGTCTCGCAGCTGCGCAAGCTGCTGCCGCCGGAGGCGCTGCGCACGACCGGTCGCGGCTACGCCGCCGAGGTGGCGCCCGAGGACGTCGACGTGGCGCGCTTCGGGCGGCTGCACGAGGAGGGCCGCGCACTGCTGGCGCGCGGGGACGCGGCGGCCGCCGCCGCACGGCTGCGCGAGGCGCTGGCGCTCTGGCGCGGGCCGGCGCTGGCCGGCGTCGACGAGCCGTTCGCCGCGCTCGAGCGCGCGCGCCTGGAGGACCGGCGCCTGGCCTGCCTCGAGGACCGCGTCGACGCCGACCTCGCCCTCGGCGACCACGACGCGCTGCCCGGCGAGCTCGAGGCGCTGCTCGCCCGTCATCCGCACCGCGAGCGGCTGCGCGAGCAGCAGATGCTCGCCCTCTACCGCGCCGGGCGCCAGCCCGAGGCGCTGGCCGCCTACCAGGAGCACCGCCGCCGGCTCGCCGGCGACCTCGGCCTCGAGCCGTCGCCGCGCCTGCGCGAGCTCGAGGGTCGGATCCTGCGCCAGGACCCCGGGCTGGACCCGCGGCCGCGCGCCGCCGCCGACGACGAGGTGCGCTACGTCCGCAGCGGCGACGTCGCGATCGCCTACCAGGTCGTCGGCGACGGGCCGCTGGACCTCGTGCTCGTCCACGGCTGGGTGTGCAGCTTCCACGCCGGCTGGGAGTACGCGCCGCTGGCGCGCTTCTACCGCCGCCTCGCCGGCATGGGCCGGCTCATCCTCTTCGACAAGCGCGGCACCGGCATGTCGGACCGCGTCGGCATCGCGCCGCTGGAGGAGCGCATCGACGACGTCCGTGCGGTCATGGACGCCGCGGGCTCCGAGCGAGCGGTGCTGCTCGGCATCTCCGAGGGCGGCCCGATGGTCACGCTCTTCGCCGCCACGCACGCGGACCGCACGGTGGCGCTCGTCGCGATGAGCACCTTCGCGCGGCGCACGGCCACGCCCGGCTACCCGATCGACGTCCCGAAGCTGGACGTCACCGCCGAGGACTGGGGCCTGCCCATCGCGCGGCGCTGGGTCGACGAGCGCGCGCCGTCGGTCGCGCACGACGAGGAGGCGGTCCGCTGGTACGCCTCGTACTTCGTCCGCGGGGCGAGCCCCGGCGCGGCCCGCGCGATGCGCGGCATGAACGACGACATCGACGTGCGGGCGGTCCTCCCCTCCGTGCGCGTGCCGACGCTGGTGATCTACCGCGAGCACGACTACCTGGCCGAGGCGACCCGCTACATGGGCGAGCGGCTGCCGCGGGCGCGCGTCGTCGAGCTCCCGGGCGCGGACCACGTCCCGTGGGAGGGCGATCAGGACCAGGTGCTCGCCGAGATCGAGCGCTTCCTGGCCGAGCAGCACGCCGAGCCGGCGCCCGACCGCGTCCTGGCCACCGTGCTGTGCGTCACCGGCGCGGACCGCGCCGAGGAACTCGCCGGGCGCTTCCGCGGCACGACGCTCGAAGCCGGGGGCGGCGCGCTGCTCGCGAGCTTCGACGGCCCGGCGCGGGCGATCCGCTGCGCGCGGGCGGCCGTGGCCGGCGCCGGCCGCGCGGGCATCCACACCGGCGAGTGCGAGGACGGGCCGGACGGCCTGCGCGGCGCGCCGCTGGACCTGGCGCGCGCGGTCGCGCACCGCGCGGCGCCGGGCGAGGTGCTCGTCACCTCGACGGTGCGCGACCTCGTCGCCGGCGCCGGCCTCGCGTTCGCCCGGCGGGCAGTGATCGACCACGCCGTGGGCGGCGAGCCCCGGCGCTGGGCGCTCTTCGCGCTCAGCGGCTGAGCGGACGGCCAGGCGCCTACCGGGCGCCTACCGGACGCCAACCGCGCCGCGGTCTCCTCTACGGCCGATGACCCCTTCCCCCGACACCTACCTGGTGCTCCGCCGCGGGCCCGCGCCGCCCGCGCCGCCGGCGGGCGCCCGCGTGCTGCGCACGTACCTCCTGGCCGGCGGCGGCACGCTGCAGGTCTGCGAGGCGGCCGACCCCGCCGCGCTGCGCGCCCCGGGCAGCGAGGTGCTCCCGGCCCGCGAGGCGCCCGCAGCGACGCCGGCACACGTCGCGGTGACGCTGCTCGGCGGCTTCGCGGTGGCGGTCGACGGGCGCCCCGTCGAGGGCTTCGCCCTGCGCCGCTCCGCCGACCTCGTCAAGATCCTGGCGCTCGAGCCGCGCCGCGTGCTGCCGCGCGACCGCATCCTGGACCTGCTGTGGCCCGCGCTCCCGCCGGACGCCGCCGCCGCGGCCCTGCACAAGGCGGCCCACCATGCCCGGCGCGCGCTCGGCCACCGCGACGCCCTCGTCCTGCGCCGCGGGCTCGTGCACCTCGCGCCCGGGGCGCGCGTCGTCACCGACGTCGAGCGCTTCGAGGCCGGCGACGACGACGCCTACGGCGGCCCGCTGCTGCCCGACGACCCGTACGAGGACTGGGCGCTCACCGAGCGCGAGCGCCTGCACGAGGAGCACCTGCGCCGGCGCGCGACCGCTCAGCTCGCGGGCGGGCCCTCGTAGGCCGCGCGCAGGAGCCCCGCCAGCTCGCCGATCAGCGGGATGCGCGGGTTGGTGCGCATCGACGGGTCGTTGAACGCGGCGCGCGTGAGGTCCGGCAGCGCCGCCTCGAACGCGTCGCGGTCGACGCCCGCCTCGGCGAGCGACTTCGGCATGCCGACCGCATCGAGCATCGCGTCGACGCGGGCGAAGAACCGCTCGCGGCGCTGCTCCTCCCCGCGCCCGCCGCTGCCCAGGATCCAGCCCATCTGCGCGTACTTCTCCGGCGCGACGTAGTGCGTGTAGCCGGGCGCCGGCATGAACTTCGACGGCAGCGACGCGTTGTAGCGCAGGACGTGCGGCAGGAAGATCCCGTTCGCGCGGCCGTGCGCGATCTTGAACCGGGCGCCGACCGCGTGGGCCAGCGCGTGGCAGACGCCGACGAACGCGTTGGAGAACGCGAGGCCGGCGATCGTCGCGGCGTTGGCCATGGCCGTGCGCGCCTCCATGTCGTCGCCGTCGCGGACGGCGCGCGGCAGCGCCTCGAGGATCAGGTTGACGGCCTGCATGCAGAAGGCGTCGGTGTAGGGGGAGGCGAAGATCGACACGCCGGCCTCGAGCGCGTGCGTCAGCGCGTCCACCCCGGTGTCGGCGGTGAGCGCCGGCGGCATCGTCACCGTCAGCCGCGGGTCGACGACCGCCATGTCCGGCACCAGCGAGTAGTCCACCAGGGTGACCTTCGTTTCGCCCACGGTCAGCACCGCCGCCGGCGAGACCTCCGAGCCGGTGCCCGCGGTCGTCGGGACGGCGACCAGCTGCACCGAGTGGTCGACCTGCGGGTACTGCGCGACGCGCTTGCGCGCGTCGAGGAACGGCAGCGACAGCTCGCGCACCGACAGCTGCGGGTTCTCGTGGAACAACCGCATGGCCTTGGCCGCGTCGATCACCGAGCCGCCGCCGACCGCCACGATCGCCGCGCCGTCCATCTGGCCCAGCACCTCGACGCCGGCGCGGACCTGGTCCTCCCCCGGCTCGGGCGACACGTGCGTGAAGACGTGGACGCCGCAGTTCGCGGGCAGGTGCGTGCGCAGGTCGTCGACCACGCCGCGCGCCTCGGTGTCGGCGTCGGTGACGACGAGCACCTGGTCGGCGCGCAGCTGGCGCAGGCTGTCCAGCGCGCCCGGGTTGAAGTACGTGTCGGACGGGACGCGGAACCACTGCGGCGGCGCCTGGCGGCGCGAGACGGTCTTGATGTTCAAGAGGTTGCGGTAGTTGACGTTGTCGGTCGTCGTCGAGCCGCCCCAGGTCCCGCAGCCGAGCGAGAAGGTCGGCGTCATCGAGTTGTAGACCCCGCCCAGCGCGCCGACCGCCGTCGGCGCGTTGACGAGGATCCGGCCCGTGCGGATGGCCAGCGAGAAGCGCCGGATGACGTCCTCGTCGGTGGCGTAGACCGCGGAGGTGTGGCCGAGCCCGCCGTTCTCGGTGACGATCTCGCACGCGCGGATCGCGTGGTCGATCGACGGCGAGCGCACGAGCCCGAGCACCGGCATGAGCTTCTCGTGGACGAACGGGTGCGCGGCGAGCTCGTCGAGGCCCGCCGGCAGCGGGGCGAGCAGCACCTTGTCGTCCTCGTGCGCCTCGAAGCCGGCGATCGCGCCGAGGTTCACGCACGACTGGCCGAGCACCTGCATCTCGACGCGCCCGTCGGGCGAGAACGACGCGGCCGCGAGCTTGGCGACGCAGGTCGGCGCTGCGGTGCACGTAGACCGGCGCGTTGCCCGGGCCGACGCCCTGGCACGGCTTGCCGGCCTTCAGCGTCGCCTCGACGGCCTTAGGGCCGCCCGTGGCCCAGATGAAGTCGACGCCCGGGCGGTGGAAGAGGTACTGGGAGCTGTCCAGCGACGGGTCGGGCACGACCTGCAGCGCGTCGCGCGGCATCCCGGCCCGCGCCCCGGCCTCCTGCAGCAGCTCGGCCGCGCGCGTGGCGCAGCGGGCGGCGCGCGCCGACGGGCGGAAGACCATGGCGTTGCGCGTCTTGGCCGCGACGATCGCCTTGAAGAGCACAGTGGAGGTGGGGTTGGTGATCGGCAGCAGCGCCAGCACGACGCCGATCGGCTCGGCGACGTACTCGATCGCCCGCTCCGGGTCGCTGTCGATGACCCCGACGCTCTTCTTGTCCTTCAGGTAGTCGTACAGGAACTCGGTGGCGATGTAGTTCTTGACCACCTTGTCCTCGAAGACGCCGAAGCCGGTCTCCTCGGTGGCGAGCTGCGCGAGCTCGACCGCGTTCTCGAGCCCGGCGACGACCATGGCCCACACGATCTCGTCGACCTGCTCCTGACCGAGCTCGCGGAACGCGGTCGCGGCGCGCTGCGCGCGCTCGACGACGTCGTCGAGGCGGGCGCGGTCGTCGTGGTCGAGGCCCGGGGCGGCGGCGACGGCCTCGGGCGGCTCGCTGAGGTGCTGGATGGCCATGGGGGATCCCTTCTCGGCCGCGGGCTCAGCCGGCGGCCACGGCGGTGGTGGTCGTGGGGACGGGCTCGGCGGCGGCCTCGGCGGGCCGCGGGACGACGAGGACCGGGCAGGGCGCGTGGTGGGCGACGTGGTCGGAGGTGCTGCCGAGGACGACGCGGCGCACGGGCCCCCAGCTGCGGGAGCCGACGACGAAGAGGTCGTGGTGGGCGGCGGCGGCCTCGAGCTCGGCCGCGGGGCGGCCGCGCACGGCGGTGCCGGCAGCGCGGGCGGGCAGGCCGGCCAGCGCCTCGTCGAGGAGCTCCTGCGCCCAGCGGCGGCGGCCGGCGACCAGCTCGTCGAACGACGTCGTCGACCCCGCCACGGGCACCATGGGCAGCGGCGGGATCTCGTAGACGACGTAGAGCGTCAGGGCCGAGCCCTCCTCCTCGGCGAGCCGGCGGGCGACCTCGAGGGCCGTGCGCGACTCGCGGGAGCCGTCGTAGCCGACGCCGATGGTGCGCGGCGAGGCGCCGCGGAAGCGCTTGGGCGCGATCGCCACGGGGCACGGCGCGCCGTGGACCACGACGCGGCCCACGTCCCCGAGGACGATGCGCGCGAGCGGCCCGTGGTGGGCGGAGCCGAGGACGACGAGGTCGGCGACGCGCTCCTCGGCGACCTGGTGCAACGCCCGCGCCGGCGAGCGGTCGGGGAGGGCCAGCAGCTCGGCCTCCACCCCGGCCTCCATGCGCGCGGCCTCGAGGACGCGCAGGGCCTCCGCGCGCTGGACGGCCTCGAACCCGGGGCTGTGGCGGCGGTCGGCCGGGTAGGCGGTGACCAGCGTCAGCCGGCCCCGGCCCCGGCCCAGGGCCATGGCCAGCGCCACCGCGTCGCGGCCGCCGTCGAACCCGTCGACGCCGGCGATGACGTTGACGAACATGCCCGGACGCTACGTCCGGGGCGCCACCCGGCCATCCGGAGCGGCCCGCCGCCCCGCTCCGTAGTCCTCCCCACGCAGCGGCAGCACCGCGCGCAGCAGCGTGCCCTCGCCCGCCGGGCTCTCGACCTCGAGCCGCCCGTCGCACGCCCCCACGCGGTCGGCGAGGCCGCTGAGGCCCGAGCCGGCGCCGGGATCCGCGCCGCCGACGCCGTCGTCGCGCACCTCGACCACGACGTCGTCGCCCTCGCACGCCACGCGCACGGTCGCGTGCGTCGCGTGCGCGTACCTGGCGACGTTCGTCAGCGCCTCGGCGACGGTGAAGTACGCCGTCGCCTCGAGCAGCTCGGGCAGCCGGTGGGCGGGCAGGTCGAGCACCTCCACGGGCACGGGCGCGCGCGAGGCGAGCGCCGCGATCGCCGCGGGCAGGCCCCGCTCGGTGAGCACCGCCGGGTGGATGCCGCGCGCGAGCTCGCGCAGCTCGGCCGAGGCCTCGGCCAGCTCGTCGCCGAGGGTGTCGAGGAACGCGGCCGCCGCGGCCGGGTCCTCCTGCGCGCGCCGGGCCGCCATCCGGACCTGCAGGGTGAGCGCGACCAGGCGCTGCTGGGCGCCGTCGTGGAGGTCGCGCTCGATCTTGCGGCGGGCGGCGTCGGCCGCCTGCACGATCCGCACGCGCGAGGCGCGGACCTCCTCGGTGCGCGCGCGGTCGATCTCCTCGCGGCGCAGCGCCTCCTCGGCGGCGCGCCGCTCGGTGATGTCGACGATCGCGCCGTCCATCCACAGCCGGCCGCCGGAACCGCGCACGAGCTGGCCGCGGTCGAGCACCCAGCGCACCTCGCCGTCGGCGCGCACGATGCGGTACTCGAGCTCGAAGGGCTCCTCCTCGGTCGTGACGGTCGAGACGGCGCGCAGCACGGCGTCGCGGTCGTCGGGGTGCACGATGCTCAGCAGCGACCGCCGGCTGGAGGCGACGAAGTTCACCGGCGGGTAGCCCGAGATGCGCTCGATCTCGTCGCTGATGAGCTCCAGCGCGTGGCCGGCGTGCCACGCCGAGCGGTAGATCGCGCCGGGGACGTTGACCATCAGGCCGCGCACGAGCGCGTCGTCGGCGCGCTGGCGGACGGCGCGCAGGCCGGCCTGCGCGCGGGCCAGCAGCTCGCCCCGGGTGAAGGGCCGGTGGACGTAGTCGTCGGCGCCGGCGCGCAGCGCGAGGTCCGACGCCCGCCGCTGCCCGGCCGCGGCGATCGCCAGCAGCCACGCGTCGGCCAGGCGCTCGTCGGCGCGCAGCGCGCGGCACACGTCCGGGACGTCGCCGCCGCCGCGCTCGGCCTCCACGATCACGAGGTCCGCGGGCGCCTCGTCGAGCCCGCGCAGCGCC
>JACRMD010000196.1:16935-30696 GCA_016215085.1 Solirubrobacterales bacterium
CCGGCCGCGGCGCGCACCGCGTGCCCGTCGGCGCGCAGCCACGACTGCAGCTCGGGCTCGGCCGCGCCGACCACGAGCACGCCGAGCTGCCGCCTGCGCACGCTTCCCGACTCGGGCACGGCCCGATCATCCCACCGCCGCGGGCGCCGCGCTGACCGCTGGGCGCGGCGGCCCGCACGTCCAGGCACGGACCGGGTACGGTCCGCGCATGGTCCACGCGCGCACCTTCCTCGCGGCCACGCTGACTGCCGCCGCCCTGGCCCTCACCGCCTGCGGCGACGAGGCCGGGGAGCCCGGCCAGAAGGAGCCCGGCCCCGTCGCCGCCGACGTCGGGACGACCGAGGCCTCGACGCAGACCCAGGCGGCGACGACGACCACGCCGACCGAGACCACGACGACGCCGGCCACGACCGAGACGACGACCACCGAGGCCGGCGGCGGCGACACCGCCGCGCTGGAGACGGGCAAGAAGGTCTTCGCGTCGGCCGGGTGCGTCAGCTGCCACACGCTCAAGGACTCCAACGCCAGCGGCACCGTCGGCCCGAACCTCGACCAGGTCAAGCCCGACGAGGCGACCGTCAAGCAGTTCGTCACCAACGGCAAGGCGCCGATGCCGGCCTTCAAGGGCCAGCTCAGCGACGACGAGATCGACGCCGTCGCGACCTACGTGTCGTCGGTCGCCGGCAGGTAGCGGCGCGACCGGCAGCTACACGGCCACGGCGGAGCAGCGAAGCGCCCGCTTCGGCGCGTCCCGCTCGGCCCCGAAGGCGCCCTTCGGGAGTTCCGCCGCGGCGCCGAGCTCGTCGAGCGACCGCAGTGGCGAACCGGCAGGCAGCCTGGTGCGGTCGATGGCGACGGTCATGTCCGGCGTCACGATGCGGACGGTCGACGCCCACGGAGCCAGCTGGTTGTGCAGCGCCAGGCCGAGCACGGCGACGTCGCGGCGGAACGTCTGGGTGCTCGTCCGCACGCTGATCTGGTAGCTGCCATCGCTCAGCTGCTTGGCGGATCCGACGCGCCATCCTGTAGGGCCGCCGTCGTCCCTGACGCAGTCCGCCACTGCCTTGGCCTCCTCCTCGACGAGGGACGCCTGTGCCTGCTCCACCTCGTGCTCGAGAGCCCCCGGAAGCAGGCCGACGGCGCCCGCGGTCGAGCCGGCCGGCCACCACGACCCCGACGACAGGGCGACGCAGCCGAGCACCACGACCGCGCCCGCCACGACGCACGCTGTCAATCCCTCCTCGGTCAGCGCGCGCGCACGTGCCGCCGCGACGCCGTCGGATCGCCCGTGCCCGAGCCCGCCGCGGAGCAGGAGGAAGCAGAGCAGGGCGCTCATGAGGCCGGGCCCATGCTCGATGGCCGCCATGCGCATCGCCGCCGGCGCCCCGGTCGTGCCCTCGCTGGGCAGCCACGCGAGGGCGCCGAGAGCGGCGGAGACCACGATCGCGGCGATGGCGGCGCCGGCGACCGCCAGGACCGCCCGGAGGAGTGAGCCCGGGTGTAGCGCCGAGCCGACGGTGCGCATCGGCGCAACGACCACGTCGGCCGGGCCCCTCGCGCCCTCGTGCTCGACCGCGCGGCGCAGCGTGCCGAGGGCGAGCGCCAGCAGCAGGCAGACGACCAGCCAGCCGAACGGCAGCACCAGCGCCGGCGCCGCCAGCACGACGGCCGCCGTCGTGGCCGCGTGCTGCTCGAGCCACTGCGCTGAGCGACTGCGGCGCGAGGCGTCGCGCTGACGCGGGGCGGCGGGCGCGGCGACCGGCCCGACCGTGAGCTTCGTCGTCGTCTGCGCGCCACCGGCGTCCGCGCCGGGATCGGCCTGACCGTCGACCTGCGTGTCGCTCATCCCGTCACCACCGTCGTCTTCGAGTTGCTGATCTTCCGGCGGTAGCCGGTCTGCAGGGCCGTGAGGCGGCGTCGCATCGCGACGGTCCGCGCTCCGAAGGTCGTCGCCGTCGAGGCGGCCGCCAGGCAGTAGGCCTCGGCCGGCGTGCCGACGAGCGGCCGCGCCGCCGCCAGCAGCTCGTCGGCCGTCGCGCTGCCGACATCGACGCTGCGCAACAGCTCGTCCACATGCGAGAGCGCCGTCCAGCCCTCGCACATGACGGGGCAGCCGATGCAGAAGTTGATCTCCGACACGGGTGCCTCGACCAACGACCGCCGCACGCCGAGGGGCGTCCCGACGTCGAGCGCCAGCTCGTCCACGTCCACGAGCGAGGGCGCGGCTCCGGTCGCCGCGTACGCCATGAGTCGGCGCTGGCCGAGACGCGCCAGGTCCTCCGTCTGCGCCTCGTCGAGCACCATCGAAGCTCCTGTCGCGGTGCGCTCGCCGGCGTCGACCAAGCGGTGCACGAGCTTGGTGCCGGTGAGCTTCAGGACGGAGGGATGCAGGCTCGACGGCGACTGCTCGACGACGAGGAAGCCCTCGCCGGCCCCGCGGAGCTCCGCGATCGCGTCGGCGAACACCTCGACGCCAGAGTCGCGCGCCGCCGTGTGCCGCAGGACCCTGTGCGCCTCCTCGAGCACCGTGACGTGGGCGAGACGTCCGGTCACCGGGTGCGCCTCCCGGTGGGACACCAAGCCCGCGATCAGGAGCCCGAACACGAGGGACCGCTCGGCGGGAGCGGCGAACTCGCCGAGCTCGATGAGCGTCGGTCGGGAGAGGATGTCGGCCCAGGGCACCGCATCGTCGCTCCCGCCGCTCAGCGCGCGCCCGGCCGGCCCGCATGCCAGGTACTCCAGCCGCCCGAGCAGCGCGCCTTCGAAGTTCTGGCGCGACTCGCCGGACCACGCCGAACGGCGGACGTGATCGCCCGCCGCCCGGTAGAGCTCGCGCAGCGTGGCGTGCCTCCCCGCGGCGCGGGCCTGCTCGAGCAGCTCGTAGATGATGCGGCTGAGGGCCACGTAGCCGTAGGGCCACGTCTCGGAGAGCTGGAACGCCGAGTCGAAGGCGGCGATCAGGCGTCCCGCGTGGACGCCGGCCTCGACCCCCTCGGGCACCGCCAGCGGGTTGAACGCCACTGCGTCGTACCCAAGGCGGTGGATCCGGGGCTCCGGTCCGCGGCCGGTGGAGCCGAGATGGGCGAACAGGTCCTCGTAGTCGCGCTTGGCGGGATCAATGACGAGGAACGGCACGCCCGCGCGCTCGTACAGCCGTTCGAGGAGGAGCTGCACCGTCGAGCTCTTCCCGAACCCGGGCAGGCCGGCGACCAGCACGTGCTGGTTCAGGTCGCGCTCCGCAAGCTCGAAGCCGGCGCCGGACGTCGCCGTGCCGAGCCGCACCACGCCCTCGGCCTCGTGGTCGTGAGCACCGGCTCCGACGGAGGGAAGGCGGCGGGAGCCGATGCCGGCCAACCCGCCGCGCGGCGCGATCGGCAGCCGGAAGGCGGTGTTGGCTTCCAGCGGGTCGAACAGGTGCATGAGCGTCGCCAGCTCTGGCTGGGCCGGCAACGCCCAGTCCAGACCGCGCAGCTCCTCGAGCAGCGCCGCGCACGCGTCGAGGTGCGACGGCCTGCTGGGGACGACAACGGCGGCTGTCGCGAAGGCGGCGTCCGCGCCCCCTGCCTCGAACGAGCGCGTGAGGTCGGTGCTCAGGGACTCGGCGAGGCCTGGCACGAGCGGCTCGCTGCCGGCCAGCATGACCCGCAGCGAGAGGCAGCCCTGCGGCAGCAGGTGCAGCCACCGGCGGTACCCGCGCAGCACCGCGACGCGCAGCGGGTTCTCCTCCCCGGACGGCAGGTCCACGAGCAATCGGCGGATCTCGTCCTGCAGGAAGATCGCGATGTCGCCGGGGAACACCGCCGGCTCGAGGTGCACCACCAACTGGGTCGTGGCGGGCTGGTAGCGGAGAAGCCCAAGGGAGCTGAGCATCGCCTGGGGGCTCCAGGTCCACGGGAACAGCACCGGGTCGTCCCGCCCCACGTCGTCCACGGTGGGGTCAAGCCGATCGACGCTCCGCCGGATCGCGACGACATGCCCCTCGCCCATGACGTCGGGGTGGACGACCGACAGGAGCCGCTCGAGGTCCGGCGGAGGCACCGGCTCGAGCGGGTACTCCGAGGGGACGCCGGTGCGCGTGATCTGGTTCAGCAGCGCCGCGGCGGCCTCGGTGGACGCCGCGCCAAGGAGGTGGCAGCGGATGCGGCCGCTGCCCTCCTCCGCGGTGAAGCGAAGCTGCAGCGCCGACCCGGTCGGGGCACCGGCGGCGACAGCTCTCAGGAACGAGATCTGACGGCCGAACGCCTCCATCAGCGGCCGGCCCGTCAACGTCACGGTCGACGACGCCCCGAGCAGGTCGGGAAGCCATGGGATCTGAACCGCCCAGGCGAAGCGATCGGTCCTGATCCGGCGGATGGACGCCGCGGGCCGGAGGTTCACGTGCGCGCGTCGGCGCCCACGACCTCGAGGCGCTCGTAGGACAGGACGCTGGCCAGCGGCCCGAGGATTCGGGAATCCGGGTCGTTGATCGTCTTGAGGAAGCGGCTCACGCGGTGCGTGTCGCTGTGCAGCTGGATGACGAGCGCAGCCTCGGACTCGATCACGTCGAGCCGGGGCTGCGCGGCCGCGAGTTCCGGCATCCGCGAGAACAGGTAGCCGGCGACGAGCTCGGACAGGCTGCTCACGTTGGGGATGGCGATCACCATGGTCGCGCCGACGCGGTCGCGGAACGCCTGCTGGACGGCCTCCGCCGCCGGCGGGTCCAGCGCCTCGTGGCAGATCGCAAGCACGGTGACGTCGTCCGGGGAGGCGTCGAGACCGATGGCCAACGGCTCGCCGGGAAGGCCGGCCGACTTCCACATGTGGCGCAGCGTCGCGTCGGAGCGGAGCGCCGGCAGCGGCTCCACCGCGCGATGCTCGACGGTGTGGGCATGCCCGTCGACCGTCGCGCCGTCTGGGCCTGCCGGGATCGCGGCGGGTGGGGGCGCCTGCCCGGCCTGCCTCGTGCTGCCGAGGTACCCGAGCACCTCGCGGATGGTCTCGGAGCCGCCCCCGCGGCGCAGCGCGTCGAGCTGCTCGATGAGCGCCTTCTTGATCTCGAGCTCGGCCTGCCGCGACTGCGCCACCAGCTCGGGGTTCTCGTGCTCGAACAACGACAGCCCGCGGCGCGTGGCCTCCTCCAGGAGCTGCTGGTCCCGCGCCGCCGACAGCTGGCGCTCGAGCGGTGCTTGCTCGTGCAGCTCGAGCAGCTTCTCGGCGGCTTCGGTGCTCGAGCGAGCGACGGCCTCCTTCGCCCGCACGAACTCCGGGTGGTAGGTCGGGGTCGCGTAGACGACGCACTCCACGCGGAAGAGCCCGTCGAGCAGGGGCGCCGAGAGGTCCACCAGGTCGGTGATGCCGGCGGCGTCGTAGACCTCGGCGGAGGTGCTGGCACGCAAGCCGCCGCGGATGCGCCGGTCGAGCTGGTGGCTCACCTCGGCGTCTAGCAGGGCGGCGAAGTTGAGGCCCTTGCGCTCCACATAGGCGCGGAGCCCGGCGTAGTCGTCCTGGTCGTCGACGCGAAGGCGCAGCTGCGCCTCGACGCGGGTCAGCGGATAGGGACCCTGCATCGCGACGTCGTCGACCGCGACGGTCACCGGGACGTCCTCGGTGGAGACGACTACGCCCTGGGGGCTCATCGTCAAGGGCAGCCCGCGTCCCCGCCGCAGCTTCCGACCCGGGCGCACGATGCTCACCGGCCTGCCGTGCCGCAACGTGAGCAGCACCGTCCCGGGCTGTACGTTGAGTGGTGGCGTGAGGTCCATGACCTGGCCGACCATCGCCTGCAACGAGCCGGCCGACGTGATGGTGGCGCTCAAAACAGGCCTCCTGGACCGCCGTCGAAGCCACCGTCGGGGGCACCGCCGTCGGCCCACATGCCGACATCGGCATCGGGAGCGGCGTCCTCCCACCCCGCGCTGTCGGGCTCGCCGAACGCGGCATCGGCGACGTCGTCCCAGTACTCGGCGACCTCGGCGGCGGGCGGCGCCTCGTTGGCGTACTCGGGCTCCGCCGGTGCATCGAGCGCCGTCTCCGCCTGCTCGCGCATCTCCGACAGCTTGGCGTCCGCCCAGTCCTCGGCGCCGTCAGGAAGCTGCGCCGCCCCGGTGAACCACGGCGCCACGTCGGTGTCAGCGGCCGTGACCTCCCGCACGACGGCTTCTGGCTGGCCGGACTCGACCGCAACGTCCTGCGCCGGCATGCCGCCCGCGAAAGGGGCCGCCATGCCGGCGGCCGCCATGCCCACGCTGATGATCCCCTCGGCGATCTCGCTTCGCCGCTGTCCCTCGTCGCTCACGGTCCTCACCCTCCATCCTGGGGCCCAGACCTCCCGCGGTCGCCGACCGTATACGCAGCCGCTTGGACTGCGCAAGGTGTCGCGTCTGGCGAACGTGCCGACAATCGGGGCGGCCGGATTCGAACCGGCGACCCCCTGCTCCCAAAGCAGGTGCGCTACCAGGCTGCGCCACGCCCCGACTGAGGCCGCCGAGTGTAGTGGTGACCCCTGCACTGGACGAACGGTCGAACAGCCGTCCACGACCTGACCGCCGGGCGCACAGGTGGCGCGCGGGCGTCCGACCCAACGGGTGAGCCCGGTCACGCCGCCGCCGCGCCGGGCCCCGTCCAGTCCCCGTCCCGCCGCCTGCCATGTCGCGATCCCGCGCCCTGCTCCTGCCTGCCCTCGCCGCCGTCGCCGCCGCCCTGCCGGCCGCGGGCGCCCCCGCCGCCGCCGTCGCCTCCCCGTGCGGCAACGCGGCGCTGAAGCCCACGAGCGCCAACCTCCCCGCCGTGCGCCACGCCACGCTGTGCCTGCTCAACCGCGAGCGCCGCTCGCGGGGCCTGCGCGGCCTCAAGCAGCACCGCGCGCTCGAGCGCGCCGCCTCCCGCTACGCCCGCGCGATGGTCCGCCACGGGTTCTTCGACCACGTCTCCCCGGGCGGCTCGACCATGGTCGGGCGCGTGCGCGACACGAGCTACCTCAGCGGCGCCGGCAGCTGGTCGCTGGGCGAGAACCTCGCCTGGGGCAGCGGTTCGCGGGCGACGCCCTCGCAGACCGTCGACGCGTGGATGCACTCCCCCGGCCACCGCCGCAACATCCTCGACGGCCGCTTCCGCGAGATCGGCATCGGCGTGGCCACGGGCGCCCCGGTGCGCGTCGGCGGCGACGCCGCCACGTACGCCACCGACTTCGGCTTCCGCAGCTAGGCGCGCGCACACGAACGCAACGAAAGCCGGAACTGTTCCGGCGTTCGTCACGTTCACGGCGTCAAGGCGCGCGGAGGCGCCGCGCCGGTAGCGTCCGCGCCGCCATGGCCGACGTCCAGCCCCTCCGCGCCCTCCACTACGACCTGCACGTCGTCGGCCCGCTCGACGGCGTGGTCGCCCCGCCCTACGACGTCATCGACCCCGAGCAGCGCGCACGCCTGGCCGCGCGCTCCCCGCACAACGTCGTCAACGTCGACCTGCCCGAGGCCCCGCTGGGGGGCGACCCCTACGAGGAGGCCGCCCGGGTCCTGCGGCACTGGCGCGACCAGGGCGCGGTCGTCCGCGACCAGGAGCCCGCGATGTGGGCGCTGCGCCAGGACTACACCGGCCCCGACGGCCGCCACCTCGTGCGCAAGGGCTTCTTCGCGCGCGTGCGCGTGGAGGACTACGGCCCGGGCCGCATCCGCCCGCACGAGCGCACGCACCCCGGCCCCAAGGAGGACCGGCTGCGCCTCACGCGCGCGACGAAGGCCAACCTCTCACCGATCTTCAGCCTCTACGACGACCCGTCGGGCGCCGCGTGGAAGGCGCTCGAGGCGCAGGTCGAGGGCGACCCGTGGGGCGAGGCCACCGACGCCGACGGCACGGTCAACCGCGTGTGGCGCGTCGCCGACCCGGCCGCGCTGGCGCGCGTGACGCTCGCGCTCAAGGACGTCGAGCTGCTGATCGCCGACGGCCACCACCGCTACGAGACCGCCCGCGTCTACGCCGAGGAGATCGGCGGCGAGGGCGACCACCGATACGTGCTCATGTGCCTCGTCGCCCTGCAGGACCCGGGCCTGACGATCTTCCCGACGCACCGGCTGCTGTCCAACCTCAAGGACCCGGCCACGCAGGAGCGCCTCGGCGCCTTCCTCAAGGACACCTTCACGGTCGAGGAGCTCCCGTCCACCGACGAGCTGCGCCCGCCGGACGGCGAAGGCCCGCTGACGATGGGCTACCTCGACGGCCACTTCAAGAAGCCGTTCCGCCTCACGCTCAAGGACCAGGCGATCGCCGACGCGGCGCTGGCCGGCTTCCCGGAGCCCTACCGCCGCCTCGACACGGCCGTGCTCGAGGCGCTGGTCCTCAAGGGCGTGCTCGGCATGACCGAGGACGACATCTCGCACCTGAACGGGCTCGGGTACTCGCGCACCGACGAGGAGGCTTTGGACCTCGTCGTCGGCGGGCAGTACGACGCCGCCTTCTTCCTGCGCTCGAGCCCCGTGTCGCAGGTGCAGGAGATCGCCGCGGCGGGCGTCAACATGCCGCCCAAGTCGACGTTCTTCTTCCCGAAGGTCCCGACGGGCCTGCTCTTCCACCCGCTCGGCTGAAGCGCGTGGCCGACAGGCCTATCATCGGAAGAGGACCATCCACCAGACCATTCGAGGCAGCGAGAGCATGAAGGCCACCGCCAGTCGCGCCGGCACCTACCGCCAGGTCATCCGCATCCGCGACCACCAGCTCACCAGCGACGAGCCGACCGACAAGGGCGGCGACGACACCGGCCCGAGCCCGCAGGAGCTGCTGGCCGCCAGCCTCGCCTCGTGCACGGCCATCACGATCGAGATGTACGCCAAGCGCAAGGGCTGGGACGTCGGCAACGTCGAGGTCGCGTGCGACTACGCGCCGGCCGAGCGCGGCTGCCCCACCTCGTTCAAGCTGACGATGCGCTTTCCCGACTCGCTCTCCGACGAGCAGGTCGAGCGCCTGCGGGTCATCGCCGCCAAGTGCCCGGTGCACCGCACCCTCGAGGGCGAGGTGATGTTCCACGAGCGCGTCGAGCGGGTCGCTCTCGCGAGCTGACCTGAAGGAGGCGCTCGCCGGCGTCCTGCTGGACCCGGTCGAGGCGGCCGGCATCGAGGTCCACGGCCGCACCGACGCGGCGGTGCTCGTGCCGCTGTACGTCGAGTCCGACGGCCGCGTCCACGCGGTCTTCACCAAGCGCCGGCACGACCTGCGCCGCCACGCCGGCGAGATCTCGTTCCCCGGCGGCCGGCTGGACCCCGAGGACGAGGACCTGCGCGCCGCCGCGCTGCGCGAGGCCGAGGAGGAGATCGGCCTCGCCCCCGGCGGCGTCGAGGTGGTCGGGGCGCTGCAGCCCACGCCGACCATCGCCACCAACTACGCCGTCTACCCCTTCGTCGGGCTGATCGAGCCGGGCCAGTCGTGGCGCCCCGCCGAGGCCGAGGTCGCCGAGGTGCTCGAGCTCGCGCTCGACGACCTCCGCGAGGGCTACGCGCGGCGGCGGATGCTGCGCCGCGGCGTCCCGTTCCGCACCGACACCTACGTCGTCGGCGAGCACCTCATCTGGGGCGCGACGGCCCGCATGCTCGGCGACCTGCTGGACCGCCTGAGCGTCTAGACGTCCCGCTCGATCGGGACGTCCACCAGATTGCCCCACTCGGTCCACGAGCCGTCGTAGTTCTTGACGTCCTCGTGGCCGAGCAGCTCGTGCAGCACGAACCACGTGTGCGCCGAGCGCTCGCCGATGCGGCAGTAGGCGATGACCGGGTCGCCGGTCAGGACGCCCTTGTCGCGGTACAGCGCGCGCAGCTCGCCGGCGTCCTTGAACGTGCCGTCCTCGCGGACCGCCTGCGCCCACGGCACCGACCTGGCGCCGGGGATGTGGCCCGAGCGCTGCGCGCCCTCCTGCTCGTAGCCGGCCATCGCGATCAGCTCCCCGGAGAACTCCTGCGGCGAGCGCACGTCGACCAGCCGCGCGCCCCCGGCGAACCGCTCCAGGACCTCGTCGCGCTTGGCGCGGATCGCCTCGTCGGTGCCGGCGACCGTGAAGGTCGCGGGCGGGTGGCTCGGCAGCTCGGTCGTGGTCGGCCGGCCCTCGCCGATCCACTTCTCGCGCGGGCCGTTGACGAGCTTGACGGCGTCGTGCCCGTAGTACTTCAGGTACCAGTAGGTGTAGGCCGCGAACCAGTTGTTGCGGTCGCCGTAGAGGACGACCGTGTGCTCGTTGCTGATGCCGCGGGAGCCCAGCAGCGCGCCGAAGTCCTCCGGGCCGAGGAAGTCGCGGCGCACCTGGTCCTGCAGGTCCTTGCGCCAGTCGAGGCCGATGGCGCCGGGGATGTGGCCCTGGGCGTAGAGCGCGGGGTTCTCGTCGACCTCGACGATGCGGATGGCGGGGTCCTCGAGGTGCTCCTCGACCCAGCCGGTCTCGACGAGCACGTCCTTCGCATAGCCGCCCACGAGCGCGACTCTAGCGGCCGCGTGGCGCGGCGAGGACGCCGTCGACCGCCTCGCGGACGGCGGCCACCCAGGCGTCCTCGTCCTCGCGCGGGACGTCGATCACGGCGTGCGGGATCTCGTTGTAGGTGGCCATCCGCTCGACCTCCGCGGCGCCCTCCGCGGTCCCTTCGTAGACGACGCCGCGCACGGTCGTGTCGATGGTCCGCTCGAGCATCATCGTCAGCCGCGAGCCGTGCAGGTCGGGCTCGGCGGCCGGGCCCAGGAGCCACAGCAGGACCGTGACGTTGTCCAGCGCGTAGCGCAGGGAGCCGATCCGGTCGGGGTCGCCGATCCAGCACTCGCCGCCGGCGGCCTCGATCGCCTCGCGGCGCTCCTCGTGGCGCGTGACGAACCGGACGGCGTGGCCCTCCCCGGCCAGCGACCGCGTCAGGGCCAGGCCCGCGCGGCCGCCGCCCACCAGCAGGACCCTCACGCTCCGCCCTCCAGCCGGCGGCGCTCCTCTTCCACGGTCACCTCGGGCAGCCCCTTCGCGCGCCGACGCTCGTTCTTGGCCTCGACCATCTGGATCACCTCGAGCTCGGCGAGGTACTCGTCCCGGCGCTTGGCGCTCTCGGCGCGGTCGGCGCCGACCTGGGCGCGCAGGGACTCCTCGGTGAGCTCGGGATCCCCGCGGCGGCGCCGGCGCTCGTTGGCCGCCTCCAGCATCTGGTCGAGGTCGTCGATCTCGTTCTGGACCTCGACCTCCGCCGACCGCGTCGGCCGCCACTGCAGGGTGTCGTTGCCGGAGCGCGGGTGGTACAGGCCGAGCAGGACCAGGGCAACGAGCAGGCCGCCCACGATGCCGACCATGATGACCACGAAGGGGTCCACCGCGGCGAGTCTACGCCTCGGCCCTGCTCCGTCCCGGCCGCGACGCCTGGGATAGCTTGCAGGGATGGACTTCGCCCTCACCGACGAGCAGGAGCTCATCCGGCGCACCGCGCGCGAGTTCACCGACCGGGAGGTCATCCCCGCCGCGAAGGTGAACAGCCGCAACCACCACTTCGACCTGGACCTCGTGCGCAAGATCGCCGACCAGGGCTACCTCGGGGCGATCATCCCGAAGGAGTACGGCGGCGCCGGGCTGGACTACCAGACCTACGGCATCGTCGTGGAGGAGGTCGGCCGCGGCGACAGCGCGATGCGCACGGTCATCTCGGTGCAGACCTCGCTGGTGTGCTCGACGATCCTGAAGTTCGGGACCGAGGAGCAGAAACAGAAGTACCTCCCCAGGCTCTGCTCGGGCGAGATGCTCGGCTGCTTCGGGCTGACCGAGCCCGACACCGGGTCCGACGCCGCCAACCAGAAGACGCGCGCGACGAAGGTCGACGGCGGCTGGCGGATCAACGGCGCCAAGATGTGGATCTCGCTCGGCAACCACGCCGGCGTGGCGCTCGTCTTCGCCCAGACCGACCCCGAGAAGAAGCACAAGGGCGTCGCCTGCTTCCTGGTCGACACCGACCAGGACGGCTTCCAGCCCTCGCCCATCGAGGGCAAGATGGGCCTCTGGGGCAGCGACACCGCGCAGATCGCGCTCGACGACGTCTTCGCCCCCGACGACGCGGTGCTCGGCGAGGTCGGCCAGGGCTTCAAGGTCGCGATGACGGCGCTGGACTCCGGCCGCTACTCGGTCGCCGCCGGCTGCGTGGGCATCTGCCAGGGCTGCCTCGAGGAGTCGGTCAAGTACGCCAAGGAGCGCGAGCAGTTCGGCCGGCCGATCGCGTCGTTCCAGCTCGTCCAGCAGATGATCGCCAACATGCGGGTCAAGACCGACGCGGCGCGGCTGCTGGTGATGCGCGCCGGCTACCTCAAGGACATGGGGTTGCCGAACACCACCGAGACGTCGATCGCCAAGTACTTCGCGACCGAGGCGTCGGTGTGGTGCGCCAACGAGGCGATCCAGGTCCACGGCGGCGCCGGGTACGTCGACGACCACATCGTCGAGCGCCACTTCCGCGACGTGCGCGTGACCACGCTCTACGAGGGCACGTCCCAGATCCAGCAGCTCATCATCGGCCGGGCCGAGACCGGCATCAACGCGCTGGCCTAGCTCAGCAGCGCCCCGCGATAGCCCGCTCGCACGCCCAGGCCGCGCGCGCCGCGGCCTCCAGGCGGCGGGCGGTCGCCTCCGGGTTGGAGGGGTCGGCCAGGAAGTCCTGGAAGATCTCCCACATGCCCTGCTCGGCGGTCGCGCCGAACGCCGGCGGCTGCAGGTCGGAGAGGTCGAAGCGGACCGTGTCGGCGCCGGCCAGCGCGGCGGCGGCGCGACGGGTCAGCGCGTCGCGGCAGGCCTGCAAGCGCACCGCGACGTCGCCGCCCACGACGGCGACCGGCGGCCCCGAGGCCACCGCACCCGGGAAGGCGAAGAACCGGGCCTCGGCGCCCGCCGCGTGCGCGGCCCCCGGCGGCAGGAAGCTGCGGACGAAGTCGCCCTCGTAGACCATCGCGGCCTCCGGGCGGTCGCCGAAGACCTGGTCGACGCTCTCCTCGAAGCTCGTCTCCAGCGCCTGGCCGGGCAGCCCGACCAGCGCCCGGTCCGACAGCAGGCCCGCCAGCTGGCGCAGGACGCGGACGACGCTGGGGTCGGTCCAGCGGATCCGGTGCTCGGCGAGCCGCTGGTAGGGCACCGGGCCGGCGCTGCGCAGGTACAGGTTCTCGAACCAGTCGGTCAGCGTCCACGGCGACGCACCCGCCACCGCGAACGGCCGCACGCCGGCGGCGGCCAGGCGCCGCGCGGTCTCCAGCAGCTCCGGCCACGAGCGCGGCGGCCGGTCCACGCCGGCGGTGCGCAGCGCGCCGGGCCGGTACCAGATGCTCGACTTCCCGGCCGCCTTGAACCACACGCCGTAGGCCCGGCCGCGGACGGTCGCGAGCTGGCGCCAGGTCCGGCCGTAGTGCCGGCGCACCGTGGCGGCGGTCGCCGGGTCCAGCGGCTGGATGCGGCCCTCGCGCGCGAGCCGCGCCAGCAGGCCGGGCTGCGGCAGCAGCGCCACGTCCGGCGGGCAGCCGCGCTCGATGCGCCCCTCGAGCTTGGCGGCGATGTTGCGCGTCTCGTAGGCGTAGGTGACCTCGACGCCGGTCCGCCGCGCGAACCGGGCGAGCACCGCGGCGAAGCGGCGCGCCTCGGCCCCGGCCCACACGCCGGCGACGACCAGCCGCGGGCGCGCGCCGGACGCCGGGGCGGCGCCGCCGCAGTCCGCGGTGAGCGGCACGATGGCGACGGCCCGCGCCTCGCTCGGGCGCAGCGCGGGGTCGCGGCCGCCGAGCGCGAGGAGGACGGCGAAGGCGAGCGCCGCC
>JACRMD010000065.1 GCA_016215085.1 Solirubrobacterales bacterium
ACCGCGCGCGGCGGCCGCGTAGCCTGCCGCACGTGCTGGCGATCCTGGGCGGGCTCGGCGCGGCGGTCTGCTGGGCCACGACGACGCTGGTCGCCTCGCGCGCGGGGCGGCTGATCGACCCGCTCTCGCTGCTGGCGTCGGTGATGACGGTCGGGCTCGTGCTCTCCGCGCCCGTGGCCGTGGCGGCCGGCGTCCCCGACGCGCTCGACGCGTCCGCGGCGGGGTGGCTCGCGCTCTCGGGCGCGTGCAACATCGCGGGGCTGCTGTGCGCCTACGAGGCGCTGCGGGTCGGCAAGGTCGGGCTCGTCGCGCCGATCACGTCGACCGAGGGGGCGGTGGCGGCCGTCATCGCGGTCGTCGCCGGCGAGAGCCTGTCGCCCGGCGCCGGCCTCTCGCTCGGCGCGATCGCGCTCGGCGTCCTGCTCGCCGCCATCCCGCCGGACGCCGAGGCCGACGTCCGGCGCTCGCACGGCCGCGCCGCCGTGCTCGCCGGCGGTGCCGCGCTGTCCTTCGGCCTCGGGCTCTACAGCACCGGCCACGTGGGCCAGGAGCTGGGCGTCGCGTGGGCCGTGCTGCCGCCGCGCGTGGTGGGCGTCGCGGTCATCGCCATCCCGCTGCTCGTGCTGCGGCGCTGGCACCTGCCGCGCGCGGCGGTCAAGTTCGCGCTCCTCGGCGGCGTGGCCGAGGTGGTCGGGTTCGCCTCCTACGCCTACGGCGCCCGCCACGGCGTGGCCGTCGCCGCGGTCCTGGCCTCGCAGTTCGCCGCGATCGCCGCGGTCGCCGGCTTCCTGCTCTTCCGCGAGCGGATCGCGCCGATCCAGGTGGCCGGCGTGGTGACGATCGTCGCCGGCGTCTCGCTGCTCAGCGCCCTGACGGCGTAGCGGGCCTCCCGCCCCCCCGGGCGGCGGTTGACGAACGATGATGCTTATGATTTCATCATCGTTATGAGCACACAACGACCCGACGCGCCGGCGATCCACGAGCTCAGCCGCGAGCGGCGGGTCGGCGTGCTCCTCATCTGCTGCCTGAGCCTGTTCATCGTCGGGCTGGACATCACCGTCGTGAACATCGCGCTGCCCTCGATCGGGCACGAGCTCGACGCCGGCGTGTCGGGGTTGCAGTGGACGGTCGACGCCTACACGGTCGTGCTGGCGAGCCTGCTGATGCTCGCGGGGGCGACCGGCGACCGGATCGGGCGGCGGCGCACCTTCGTCGCCGGGCTCGGCGTCTTCACGGTCGCGTCGGTGCTGTGCAGCGTGGCGCCGACCGTGGAGTGGCTCATCGCCTTCCGCGTCCTGCAGGCGGTCGGGGGCGCGATGCTCAACCCCGTCGCGATGTCGATCATCACCAACACCTTCACCGACCCGCGCGAGCGGGCGCAGGCGGTCGGCGTCTGGGGCGCCGTGTTCGGCATCTCGATGGCGCTCGGCCCGGTCGTGGGCGGCACCGTCGTGTCCGCCATCGGCTGGCGGCCCATCTTCTGGCTGAACCTGCCCGTCGGGCTCGCGGCGATCCTGCTGACCCTCCGCTACGTCCCCGAGTCGCGGGCCCCGCGGGCGCGCCGACCCGACCCCGTCGGGCAGGCGCTGGTGATCGTCCTGCTGTCCACGTTGACCTTCGGGATCATCGAGGCGCCCGGCCGCGGCTGGACCTCGCCGGCCATCCTGGCGGCGTTCGCGGCGTCGGCCGGGGCGCTGCTCGGCCTCCTGGCCTACGAGCCCCGCCGGGACGAGCCGCTCATCGACCTGCGCTTCTTCCGCTCGGTCCCGTTCGCCTCGTCGATCGTCATCTCGCTCGCCGCGTTCGCCGCGTTCGGCGGCTTCCTGTTCCTCAACACGCTCTACCTGCAGGAGGCGCGGGGCCTCTCGCCGGTGGAGGCGGGGCTCGTCACCGTGCCGATGGCCCTCATGACGGTGGTGGCCTCGACGCTGTCGGGCCGCATCGTCGGGCGCCGCGGCCCGCGCGTGCCGCTCCTCGTGGCCGGCACCGCGATGCTCGCGGCCTGCGCGCTGCTGACCGGAGTCGGCGACTCCACCCCGCTCTCGCACCTCGTCGCGGCGTACGTCGTGTTCGGCCTCGGCTTCGGGTTCGTCAACGCGCCCATCACCAACGCCGCGGTCTCGGGGATGCCGCGCGCGCAGGCCGGCGTCGCCGCGGCGATCGCGACGACGTCGCGCCAGCTCGGCCAGACGCTCGGCGTCGCCGTGGTCGGGGCGATCGTCACCGCGCACGCCGGCGCCGGGCTCGCGCCGGCCAGCCACCCGGCCTGGTGGACGCTGACGGCCTGCGGCGGCGTCGTGCTGCTGCTCGGCCTGGCGGCCACCACGGGCCGCGCCCGGGCGTCGGCGCGCCGGACCGCGGCGCAGCTCAACCCCGAGGCCCTCGTTGCGTAGGGTCCGCCGCGATGAGCGAACGCGAGGCGACGGCGCGCGAGGCCTGGCTGCTGATGTCCGACCTCGTGCTCGACCACGAGCGCCGGCGCGAGGTGGCCGATGCGCTGGGCATCAGCTTCGGGCGCGCCCGCACGGTCCGGCGCCTGGCGCGCCGGCCGATGTCGATGCGCGAGCTCGCCGACGCGCTGGGCATCGACCCGCCCAACGCGACCGTGGTCGTCGACGACCTGGAGGCCCGCGGCCTCGTGCGCCGCAAGCCGCACCCCACCGACCGGCGCGCCAAGCTCGTCGAGGCCACGCGCAAGGGCAAGGCCATGGCCCGCCGCGCCGACGAGATCCTCGCCACCCCGCCGCCCGCGCTCGCCGCCCTCGCGGACGAGGACCTCGAGGCGCTCCTGCGGATCCTCGAGCGCGTCCCGTCCGGCCGGCCGCCGTCGCCCTAGCGCAACGCCGAGCTCCCGGCATGCCCGGGGACCCGCGCAAGCGTGCGCGGGTCCCCGGGTCGCACGTGGCCCTACGGCCGGATGGCGACCTTCACGACGCCGTCGCGCTGGTTGCCGAACAGCTCGTAGGCCTCCTCGATGTCCGCCAGCGCGTAGCTGTGCGTAACGAGCTTGCCGAGGTCGACGCGGCCGTGGCGCACGAGCTCCATGAGCTTGCGCATCCGCTCCTTGCCGCCCGGGCACAGCGTGGTGAGGACCTTCTTGTCGCCGATGCCGTAGACGAACGGCTCGACCGGGATCTCCAGCTTGCCGCCGTAGACCCCGAGGCTGGAGACGATGCCGCCGGGCCGCGTGGACTCCAGCGCCCACTGGAACGTCTCCTGCTTGCCGAGCGCCTCGATCGCGACGTCGACGCCGCGGCCCTCGGTCAGCCGCTTGATGGCGGCGACCGGGTCCTCGTTGCGGAAGTCGACGACCTCGTCGGCGCCCATCTCGCGCGAGAGCCGCAGCCGGCCCTCCAGGGTGTCGACGCCGATGATCAGCGACGCGCCCTTGAGGTGCGCGCCGGCCGTGGCGCACAGGCCGATCGGGCCCTGCGCGAACACGGCGACGCTCTGCCCGATCTGGACGTCCGCGGTCTCCGCGGCCGAGATGCCCGTCGAGGCGATGTCGGCCAGCAGCACGCACTGCTCGTCGCTGAGGTCGTCGGGGATCTTGGCCAGGTTGGCCTGGGCGTACGGCACGCGGAAGTACTCCGCCTGCACGCCGTCGATCGAGTTGCCCAGCCGCCAGCCGCCGATCATCTCCCAGTCGCCGGTGTGGCCGGAGCACTGGGCCTCGACGTGGTTCTGGCAGTAGAAGCAGGTGCCGCACGGCGTGATCGCACCGACGAGCACCCGCTCGCCGACGGCGTAGCCCGTGACGGCGCTGCCCAGCGCGGCGATGACGCCGACCGGCTCGTGGCCGATGACGCGCCCCGGCGCCACCGGGTACTCCTCGCGCCAGATGTGGACGTCGGTGCCGCAGATCGTCGTGAGGGTGACCTTCACGATGGCGTCGGTCGGCCCGCAGGCGGGGACCGGCACCTCCTCGAGCCGGATCTGCTCGTGGCCGCGGAAGACCGCGGCGCGCATGGTGTCGGGTAGCCCTGCGGGGCGCCCCGGCGCGGTGGGCTCGACGATGGCCATGGTGCCTCCTGGGTGGTGGGACGGGTCCTTCAGTCAGTGACGGCCGGCGAGGTTGCGCTGGCGGCGGGCGAGGGCGTCGATGGTCACGGCCACGAGCAGGACGGCGCCCGTGATCATGTACTTGACCGACGAGGTCAGGGCGAGCAGGTCCATGCCGTTGGAGATCGACCCGATGACCAGCGCGCCGAGCAGGGCCGCCCAGACGCGGCCACGGCCGCCGAAGAGGCTCACGCCGGCGATGACGGGGCCGGCGATCGACAGCAGCAGCGTGTCGCTGCCGCCCGAGGACTGGTTGACGGCCAGCAGCCGCGAGGCGGCCATGACGCCGCCGGCCGCGGCCATGGTCGAGCACAGCGCGAAGACCACGATGCGCACGTTGTCGACCTTGATGCCGGCCCGGCGCGCGGCCTCGACGCTGCCGCCGGTGGCGAAGAGGTGGCGGCCGAAGAGCGTGTCCTCGGTCAGCCACGAGAAGAGGGCCACGAAGCCGACGAGGATGAGCGCCGCGAGCGGCACGCCGCGGTCGGCGCCGAAGACCATGACGGCCGCGCCGAGGGTGGCGGTCAGGAGCACCGAGCCGGCGACGACGCGCGCCATCCCGGCCGAGGGAAGCCCGGCGGCGGCGCGGCGGCGCTGGCGGCGCACGGCCAGCAGCGTGTGGAAGGCGACGGCGACCGCGACGATCGCCCACCCGGCGGCGGCGCCGTAGAAGGTCCCCGCGAGGTCGGTGATCGGCCCGGGCGGCAGGTTGACGGTGCCCGTCGAGCCCAGGACGTAGAGCAGCCCGCCCTGCCAGGCCAGCAGGCCGGCGAGCGTGACCACGAAGGACGGGATGCCGAACCGCACCACCATGAACCCGTTGAACGTGCCGATCGCGCAGCCGAGCGCGAGCGCGGCGCCGATCGCGGGCACCGGCGCCCAGCCGTGGCGGACCGTGAGCACGGCCATCACGCCGGCGCACAGGCCGCTGACCGCGCCGACCGAGAGGTCGATCTCGCCGAGCAGCAGCACGAGGACCACGCCGACCGAGATCAACCCGATGGACGTGATCTGCAGGATCAGGTTGGTGAGGTTGGCCGAGGAGAGGAACCGCTCCTCCTGGACCTGGAAGATCATCCAGATCAGCGCGAGCATCAGCACGACGCGCAGGGCGCTGAGCTCGCCCTCGGCCAGCGACCGCAGCAGCCGCCGCCGCGCCCCTTCGTCCTCGGCCGGCTCGGGGACCGGCACGACCGGAGGCTGCTGCAGGACGCTCACAGGGACACCGCCGTTCCGTCGGGGCCGAGCAGCAGCTCAGGCCGTGGCATGGAGGCTCCGGTGATCGCGGCGACGACGTCGTCCTGCGGCGTCGTGCGGCGGTCGAACGTCGCGGCGCGCCGGCCGAGCCGGAGCACGACGATGCGGTCTGCGACGTGGAAGACGTTGGCCAGGTTGTGGGAGATGACGACGACCGCCAGGCCCTGCTCGCGCAGCCGCTCGATGAGCGCGAGCACCTGTGCCGTCTGCGAGATGCCCAGCGCCGCGGTCGGCTCGTCGAGGATGACCAGGCGCGGCTCGCCGATCAGCGAGCGCGCGATGGCGACCGCCTGGCGCTGGCCGCCCGACAGCGAGCCGACCTCGGTGCGCACGCTGCTCAGCGTGGTCACCGACAGCGCGCCCAGGAGCTCGAGCGTGTGCTGCTCCATGGCGATCTCATCGAGCACGCGCAGCGTGCCGCCGATGCCGGAGGCCCGCAGCTCGGAGCCCAGGTAGAGGTTGGCGACGACGTCCAGGTTGTCGCACAACGCGAGGTCCTGGTACACCGTCGCGATGCCGAGCCTGTAGGCGTCGAGCGGCGTGTGGATCTCCACCTGCTCGCCCTCGAACCAGTACTCGCCGGCGTCGCCGGGCTGCACGCCCGAGATGGCCTTGATGAGCGTCGACTTGCCCGCGCCGTTGTCGCCGACCAGCGCGACGACCTCGCCGGCGTCGACCTCGAAGTCGACGTCCACGAGGGCCTCGACGGCGCCGAAGGACTTGCTCACTCCCTTGGCGACGAAGCGTTCCATGCGGCGACCGTAGGACCGCGCCGCGGTTGCCGCCATCCGCACAACCATGCGCGCCGCAGCGGAGGAAGTACGGATCCTGACGCGGCGCGCCGCGCCTCCGTAGTTGCCCGCAGGAACGCCGCGGGACTCCACCGATGGGGCGCCCGCACGCGCGTGGCACGCTGCCACGCTCATGCAGAACGGGACGACCAGAGCCCTGCGCTGCGCGCACTGCGGCGAGGTGATCGGGGTGTACGAGCCGACCACGGTGCTCGTCGCGCACCTCGCCCGCGAGACCTCGCTCGCGGCCGAGCCGACGCTCGCCCAGCAGGCGGGCACGCACTTCCACCGCGACTGCTTCGCCGCGGGCGCCGCGCAGGCCGTCGGCGCCTAGGTCCCCTGGCGCCAGTCGCGGCGCCGCCGCGCCGCGCGCACCACGCTGACGTCCTCGCCCCCGCCTGGGTAGAAGAGCGACTCGTGCTCCTCGTCCCAGCGGACGCGGTAGTGCAGGTGCCCGGGCCGGCCGAGCACCTCGACGACGACGCCGCGGCGCGCCGGCGCGCCGGGGATGCCGTGGACCTCCACGACGTCCCCGGGGCGGGGCACCGCCTTCGCGCGCGTCATCATGCCGTCGTCTCCACCGGCGCCTGGACGCCGCGCGGCAGGACGACCACGGGGCAGCGCGCGTGGTGGACGACGTCGGCCGACACGCTGCCGCCGAGCACGCGGCGCAGCGGGCTGCGGCCGCGCGAGCCGAGCACGAGCAGGTCGGCGTCCTCGACCTTGGACAGCGCCGCCTGCGGCTCGCCCTCGAGCCGCTGCGACGTCGCCGGCACGCGGTCGGCCGCGGCGCGGCACACGGCCTCGAGCCGCGTCCCGTCGCCCGGGAGGTCGCCGACGTGCAGGATCCGGACCTCGCCCGCCGTGCGCTCAGCGAGCTGGACGGCCCACTCCAGCGCCTCGTCGGCCTCGGGGCTCGCGTCCCACCCGACGGCGATGCGCCGCGGCTGGTGCGGCGCCGTCGCCGCGTAGCCGGCAGGCGCGGAGGCCACGGCGCACGGCACCTCGCGGATGGCGTCCAGCGCGACGTCGCCCCGCACGGTGCGGCGGACCGCGCCGAGGTGGCTCGTGCCGAGGACGAGCGCGTCGGCGGACTCCTCCTCGACGACCTGGTGCAGGCCCGAGACGACCGAGGTCGAGCCGAGCAGGCGGACGTCGACGGGGACGTCGTGCGGCGCGCCCGCGCGGACCTTCTCGAGCTCGGGATCCGGCGACGGCGTGCCGAGGTCGACGTGGGTGAGCACCACCCGCGCGCCGCGCGGCCGGGCGAGCGCCACGCCCAGCGCCAGCGCGTCCTCCAGCGGCCCTCCATGGGATCCCGCGACGACGATGGTGCGATGCATGGCCAGGCCTCCTGGGCGGTCGGTTCGATCGATGGCCCGACGCTACGTCGCACGCCGCGCGCGGCCATCAGCGATCTTCCGCAGCGCTGCGGGTAGTCCGCGCGGATGCGGCTGCGCGGTGTCGCACCTAGCTTGCGCGCCATGCCCATCCGCGTCGCCGTCAACGGGTTCGGCCGCATCGGCCGCGCCTTCCTCCGCTCCGCCTTCGAGCGCGGCGCCGACGTCGAGGTGGTCGCCGTCAACGACCTCACCGACGCCGCCACGCTCGCCGCCCTCCTCGCCCGCGACTCCATCTACGGCCCGTTCCCCGCGAAGGTCGAGGCGGGCGACGGGTGCATCACCGTGGACGGGCGCGAGGTCCGCGTCCTCGCCGACCCCGATCCCTCCGGCCTCCCGTGGCGCGACCTCGGCGTCGACGTCGCGATCGAGGCCACCGGCCGCTTCCGCACCCGCGCGGGCGCCGCGCGCCACCTCGCCGCGGGCGCGCGCAAGGTCATCATCACGGCGCCGGCCAAGGGCGACCCGCCCGTCGACGCCGACGTCGTGCTGGGCGTCAACTTCGACGAGGTCTACGACCCCGACCGCCACCACGTCCTGACCAACGCGTCGTGCACCACCAACTGCCTGGCGCCGGTCGCCAAGGTGCTGCACGAGGCCGTCGGCATCCGCCACGGCCTGATGACCACCATCCACGCCTACACGGCCGACCAGAACCTCCACGACGGGCCGCACAAGGACCTGCGCCGGGCGCGCGCCGCGGCGCTGAACCTCGTGCCGACCTCGACGGGCGCGGCCAAGGTCGTCGGCCTGGTGATCCCGGAGCTCGCGGGACGCCTCAACGGCTTCGCGGTGCGGGTGCCGACGCCGACCGCGTCGATCGTCGACCTCACCGTCGAGACGCGACCTGCGGACGTCG
>JACRMD010000066.1 GCA_016215085.1 Solirubrobacterales bacterium
GGCGCATGGAGCTCGACGTCAACGAGTCCAACGAGGCCGGGCTCGCCCTCTACCGGCGGTTCGGCTTCAGGGAAGGCAACCCGCGCGACCTGTACATGCGCCGGCACCTGGACGCCGGCGGCGCCGCGTAGTCGCACGCAACGAAAGCCGGAACTATTCCGGCTTTCGTTGCACTCGCCGTTCGGAGAACATGCAGATATCGTGATATCCTCATGTGCGCATGCCGGACATCCCCCGTGTCAAGGCCGAGTTCTTCAAGGCGCTCGGGCACCCGCTGCGCATCCGCGTCCTCGAGCTCCTCTCGACCGGCGAGCACACCGTCTCGGAGCTGCTGGCCGAGGTCGACGCCGAGCAGCCGGCGCTCTCGCAGCAGCTGGCCGTGCTGCGCCGCGCGGGCTTCGTCGGCACGCGGCGCGAGGGCGCCAACGTCGTCTACGCGCTGGCCGACGAGCGGATCGCCGACGTGCTGGCCGTGTCGCGCCAGGTGCTGCTCGACATGGCGACGGCGACACGGGACGAGCTGGCCGCCTCGTGACGGCGCGAGGCCTGCGCGCGCTCCTGCCCGCGGCGCGCGACTACGTTGGGCTGCGCGGGACGTGGTGCGGCGACCTGCTCGCCGGCGTCACCGTCGCGGTCGTCGCCCTGCCGCTGGCGCTCGCGTTCGGCGTCGCGTCCGGGCTCGGCGCCGAAGCCGGGCTGGTCACGGCGATCGTGGCCGGCGTGGTCGCCGGCGCCTTCGGCGGCTCGCACGTCCAGGTCAGCGGGCCCACCGGCGCCATGACCGTCGTGCTCGTGCCCGTGGTCGCGTCCGTCGGCCCCGACGGCGTGCTCGTCGTCGCGCTGCTGGCCGGGCTGCTGCTCGTCGCCGCGGGCGCCGCCGGCCTGGGCCGCTACGCCGGCATCCTGCCGTGGCCCGTCGTCGAGGGCTTCACCGCCGGCATCGCGCTGCTGATCTTCCTGCAGCAGGTGCCCGCCGCGCTGGGCGTGGCCAAGCCCGAGGGCGAGAACACGGCGGCCGTCGCCGCCCGCGCCGCCGCCGACTGGGCCGCCGGCGGGTGGACGGCGCCGGCGCTGGTCGCGCTCGTGGCCGCCGTGATGGTCGTCCTGCCCCGCGCCCATCGTGGGCTGCCGGCCTCGCTCGTGGCGGTGGCCGCCGCCACCGCGCTCGCCGAGGCGGCCGGGCTGGACGTCGCGCGCATCGGCAGCGTCCCCGCGAGCCTGCCCGTGCCCGCGGTGCCCGACCTCGCGCTCGCCGACGTGCCCGGCCTGCTCTCCGCGGCGCTGGCCGTCGCGGCGCTCGGCGGCATCGAGAGCCTGCTCTCGGCCAAGGTCGCCGACGGCATGGCCGACGGCGAGCCGCACGAGCCCGACCGCGAGCTCGCGGGCCAGGGCCTGGCCAACGTCGCGGTGTCGTTCGTCGGCGGCATGCCGGCGACCGGCGCCATCGCGCGCACGGCGGTCAACGTCCGCGCGGGCGCCCGCACCCGCGTGGCGGCGATCACCCACGGCGCCGTGCTCCTGCTCGTGGTGCTCGCGCTCGCCCCGGCGCTGGAGCGCGTGCCGCTGGCCGCGCTGGCCGGCGTGCTCATGGTCACCGCCGTGCGCATGGTCGAGTTCGGCACGGTGCGCCGGATCCTGCGTTCCACCCGCAGCGACGCGCTGCTGCTCGTGACCACCGCCGCCGCGACCGTCGTCTTCGACCTCGTGACCGCCGTGGGCGTCGGCGTGGCGATCGCCTCGCTGCTGGCCCTGCGCGCCGTCGCCGACAGCACGACCTTCGAGCGCGACGCGGTCGGCCCGGTGGACGTCGACGCGACGCTCGAGCACGCCCTGCTGCAGGAGCACATCGTCGTCTACCGCCTCGACGGCGCGCTGTTCTTCGGCGCCGCGCAGCGGTTCCTGCTCGAGCTCACCGAGGTCACCGACGTGGAGGTCGTGATCCTGCGCCTGGGGCGGCTGCGCGTGCTCGACAGCACCGGCGCGCAGGCGCTCGGCGACCTCGTCGAGCACCTCCAGGACCGCGGCGTCACCGTGCTGCTGGCCTCGGCGCGGCCCGAGCACCGGCGGCTGCTCGAGCGCGTCGGCGTCCTCGACGCCCTCGCCCACGAGCACCACCTCCTGCCGACGATCGACGAGGCGCTGCTGCACGCCCGCCGCCACCACGTGCGCAACCGCGCCGCGGCGGCGGCGCTCGCCGTCTAGGCCGGCGGCGCGGCCATGACCTCGACGCGGTGGCCGCCCGGCGACCGCACGAAGCCGCGCGGCGCGCCCCAGTGCTGGGTGCGCGGCTCGACGTCGAGGGCGCGCGTGACCGCGTCGTAGTCGTCGACGACCACCGCCACGTGGTACTCCGGCGGCACCACCGGCTCGTCCTCGAAGAGCAGGTGGACCTGCGTGGCGCCCCTCTGCATCCACGCGCTGCGCTCGCCCAGCGACCCGGGCGGCTCGACGGGCTCGAAGCCCAGCACCGCCCAGAACGCGAGCTCGGCCTCGACGTCGGCGGGCCGCGTCTCCAGCGAGACGTGCTGGATGGTCACCGCGTCCGCTCCACGTTGTCGCGGTGGATCTCCTTCATCCGCCGGTCGCGGCGCGTCAGCGGCAGCGGCGCGTCCTCCGAGGGCAGCGCCTCGAGGTAGGCGACGTCCTCGCGCATGATGGCCAGCGCGCGCTGCGGGTCCAGCGGCGTGCCGTGACCCGGGACGACCCAGTCGGCCTGCTGCACGTAGGGCTCCAGCCGGCGCAGCGTCGCCAGGTACGCGTCGCGCGAGCCCTGCTCCTGCAGCCACGGGATCTCCACCGGCGACAGGTAGTCGCCGCAGCACAGGACGCGGTGGCCGGCCGACCAGATCGCCATGCCGTCCTGCGTGTGGCCGTCGGCGGGCAGCGGGCGCTCGCGCTGGACGTAGTCGTCCTCGTCGGCGGCGCGCAGCTGGCGCGCCGCGCGGCCCGGCTCGGCGCGCAACCGGGCGGCCGTGGTCTCCGCCACGCCGACCGACGCGTCGGGGAACGAGAGCCGCCCGAGGACGTGGTCCCAGTCGCCGTGGGTCACGAGCAGGCCGCTCAGCGACCAGCCGGCCTGCGCGAGGATGCCCGGCAGCGCGCCCAGCTCGTCGGGGTAGATGACCGAGTCGACGACGAAGGTCTCGTCGCCGTCGTGGAGGATCGTGCAGGTCGTCTGCCACTTGACGCTGCGGGCGACGACGACGCCCTCGTGCAGCGCGACGACCTGCACGGGCTAGAGCCCGAGGAGCTTGGCCGCCTCGAGGAGCGTCTTGACCTCGGCGGTGGCCTTCTTGGCGCCCGCCGGCGGCTCCTCCTTGCGGCGGTTGACCCAGATCGTGGGCACCTTGAGCTTCGTCGCCGGCTCGATGTCGGCGTGCAGGCCGGCGGCGACGTGCACCCAGCCCTTCTTGCCGCCGATCCGGCGCGCGAACTCGTTGAAGTGCGCGGGGTCGGGCTTGTAGGAGCGCACCTGCTGCGCGGTGACGACCAGGTCGAAGTCGGCCGGGATGTGGCGCCGCGTGAGGCCCAGCAGCTTGTCGTCGATGTTCGAGATCAGGCCCGTCTGGAACTTCGACGTGAACTTCTTCAGCTGCGGGTTGGCCTCCTTGAAGGCCGGCCAGCGCATGACGGAGTCCGGCAGGAACCCGGCGCGTGAGCTCTCCAGCGGCCAGCCGATCTCCTTGGCGATCTTCACCGCGGTCTGGCGCAGGACCTCGGCGTACAGCTCGTAGGAGCCGCCCTGGATCTCGTGGGACGTGTCGAGGAAGAGGTCGACCACCTGCTCGCGGTCGATCGTGAAGCCGTCCCTCTTGGCCTCCCGCTCGAACGCGTCGGCGACGCCGGACTCCCAGTCGATGAGGGAGCCGTAGACGTCGAAGGTGACCCACTGGATGTTCTTGGGGAGCGCCATGCGGGCGGGCATTGTGCCATGCGACCGGCTCGGGACGCGGTGTCCACCGGGGGTTCACTAGAGTCCGCCGCCGCCTATGGACCTTCTCGAGTACCAGGGCAAGCAGCTCTTCGCGCGTCACGGGATCCCCGTGCCGGAGGGCCAGCCCGCCCGCACCGTCGACGAGGCCGTCGCCGCTGCCAAGGAGATCGGCTTCCCCTGCGCCGTCAAGGCGCAGGTGAAGATCGGTGGCCGAGGCAAGGCCGGCGGCATCAAGATCGCCAACAACGAAGACGAGGCTCGCGAGCACGCGAACGCGATCCTCGGCATGGACATCAAGGGCTTCACCGTCCACGAGCTGTGGATCGAGGGCGCCTCGCAGATCGAGGCCGAGTACTACACCTCGATCGTGTTCGACCGCGGCGCCAAGGCCCCGCTGTTCATGCTCTCCACGAAGGGGGGCATGGACATCGAGGAGGTCGCCGAGAGCGACCCCAAGGCCATCGCCTCGCTCCACGTCGACCCGCTGATCGGCTTCCAGGACTTCCACGGCCGTCGCCTCGCCTTCGAGGCCGGCGTGGACGCGGACCTCGTCCGCCCGATCGGCGCGTTCCTGCACAAGCTGTACGCGACGTTCGTGGCCGAGGAGGCCACGCTCGTCGAGGTCAACCCGCTGATCGTCACGCCCGAGCGCGACGTCAAGGCGCTCGACGCCAAGGTCACGCTCGACGACAGCGCGCTGTTCCGCCACCCGGACAACGCGCAGCTGCGCGACCCCAGCGCCGAGGACCCGCAGGAGCAGATGGCCAAGGAGCGCGGGCTCACCTACGTGAAGCTCGACGGCGACATCGGCATCCTCGGCAACGGCGCCGGGCTGGTCATGTCCACGCTGGACGTCGTCGCGCAGTTCGGCGGCAAGCCGGCGAACTTCCTGTACGCGGGCGGCGGCTCGAAGGCCGAGGCGATCACCTCGGCGGTCGAGGTCATCCTCTCCAACGAGAGCGTCAAGGCCGTCCTGTTCAACATCTTCGGCGGCATCACCCGCTGCGACGAGGTCGCCAACGGCCTGGTCGAGGCGTTCAACCAGATCAACCCGCAGGTGCCGTTCGTCGTGCGCCTCGACGGGACGAACGACGTGGAGGGCCGCAAGATCCTGGCCGAGGCGTCGCTGCCCAACGTGCACACCGCTTCCACGATGGACGAGGCCGCCCAGAAGGTCGTGGAGCTGGCCAAGGGAGGGAGCGCCTGATGGCCGTCCTCGTCGACAAGGACACCAAGCTCGTCGTCTCGGGCATCACCGGGCGCGAGGGCACGTTCCACGCGATGAACAACAAGCGCTACGGGACCCAGGTGGTCGCGGGCGTCACGCCGGGCAAGGGCGGCCAGGACGTCGAGGGCGTCCCGGTGTTCGACACCTTCCACGAGGCCGTCGACAAGACCGGCGCGAACACCGCCATGGTCTTCGTGCCGCCGCGCTTCGCCGCCGACTCGATCCTCGAGGCGCAGGACGCGGGGATCGCCCTGGTCATCGCGATCACCGAGGGCATCCCTGCCCACGACGAGCTCCGCGTCTACAACCACCTCAAGAACACGGGCACCCGGCTCGTGGGCCCGAACTGCCCGGGCATCCTCTCGCCGGGCAAGGCCAACGTGGGCATCATCCCGGCGTCCTTCTTCAAGGAGGGCAACGTCGGCGTGGTCTCGCGCTCGGGCACGCTGACCTACCAGATCGGCAACACGCTGGCCCAGCAGGGCTTCGGCAACTCGTCGATCGTCGGCATCGGCGGCGACCCGGTCCCCGGCTCGTCGTTCGTCGACGTCATCGAGCTGTTCGAGGCCGACCCCGAGACCGAGCTCATCGTGATGGCCGGCGAGATCGGCGGCGACGCCGAGGAGCGCGCGGCCGAGTACATCAAGGCCAACGTCAGCAAGCCGGTCGTCGCGTACATCGCCGGCTTCACCGCCCCGCCCGGCAAGACGATGGGCCACGCCGGCGCCATCGTGTCGGGGTCGAAGGGCACCGCGGCCGCGAAGGCCGAGACGCTCGAGGCCAACGGGGTGCGGGTCGGCCGCACGCCCACGCAGGTCGCCGAGATCGCCATGGAGATCCTGGGCGCCTAGCCCGCCCGTCCGCTGCAGCTCGCACGCCGGCCCCCGCGGCCGGCGTGCGCTCGCGGTACGCTCGGCCGCGATGGCCGAGGCACATGGTGACATCGCAGCGACGCTGAGCGAGCTCGAGCGCAAGCTCAAGAAGCTCGAGCGCGAGCTGGAGAGCGTCGGCCACGGCGGCGAGGTCGACGTCGAGCCGGCGCAGGCCACGGGCGCGCCCGCCGACGGCGAGCCGCCGCCCGGCGCCGGCCACCCGACCGGCGCCTCGCCGCCGCCGGGCCCCGCGGGCCCGCAGGGGTTCCCGCCGCCGCCCCCGTTCCACGGGCACGACACGGGCGGCCAGGTCGCGGGGCACCCCGCCTTCCCGCCTCCGCCGCCGGGCGCCTTCGGCCCGATCTCCACCGAGGGCTTCGCGCCGTCGCCCCACCACGCGCACGACGTCCTCGCCCCGCCCCCGCCCGGACCCGCCCCGTTCAGCATGCCGCTGCCCACCGGGCACGTCCCGCCGGGCTCGACGCCCGTGCGGCCGCCGTGGCCGCCGGCCAACGACGGCGCGTTCGTCGCCGAGTGGCAGGGCGGGCAGGGGCCGCCGCCCCCGTCGCAGCCGCACCACCAGCAGCCGGCGCCCGCGGCGGGCTCGTCGGCGCTGCGGGAGCACCTCGCCGAGCTCGAGCGCGTGCGCGCCCAGCTCGTCGACGTGGCCGACCGCCTGGTCTCCGAGCTCTCGCGCGCCGTCGGCGAGCTCGAGGGCGGCGGCGAGCCGGTGCTCGAGGGCCACGTCGTCGTCGAGGTCGGCCGCTTCGCCGACGTCGCGACGCTCGGCGCGTTCGAGCAGGCGCTGCAGCGCATCCCCGGTGTCCGCGACGTGTACGTGCGCGCGCTCGACCAGGGCGAGGCGTCGATCGACGTCGAGCTCGACCGGCCGCTGCGGCTGGCCTCCGAGCTGGGCGCGGTCGCCCCGGCCGCCTTCCGCGTGGTGGCAGCGGGCGGGGGCCGGCTGCACCTCGCCCTCACCTGATGCCGGTGGCCGCGCGTGGACGACGCGGTGCGGATCGCCTTCGAGGCCGGGCTCCCCTTCACGGGGCTGCGCGGCTTCCGGCCTGACGCGCGGCTGCTCGCCACGCCGGGCCTCCCGCCCGGGGTCGTGCCGCTGGGCGTGCGCGACGGGCGGCTGGTGCTCGCCGCGCCGACGCCGGACGTGGACCTCTCCGGCCTGCGCCGGCCCGCGTCGCTGGTGATCGCGCCGGCGCGCGAGGTGTCCGCCGCGCTCGCGGTCCCCGTCACCGACCCGTCGGCGCCGCGGCGGCTGGGCGATCTGCTGGTCGCCCGGGGCGCCGCCGACGACGCGGCGGTCGCCGGCGCGCTCGCCGAGCAGGCGCGCACCGGCGGGCGGCTCGGCGACGTGCTGCTCGCGCGCGGCGCCGTCGGCGAGCAGGAGCTCGTCGCGGCGCTGGCCGAGCAGCTCGGGCTGCCGGTCGTCGACCTCGACGGCTACGAGGCCGACGCGCACGCCGTGGCCGCCCTGCCCGAGGCCGAGCAGCGGGCGCTGCGCTGCGTGCCGCTGGCCGCCGACGACGAGGCGCTGTACCTCGCGGTCGCCGAGCCGCCCGACGAGCGCGGGATGGCGCGGCTGCGTGCGGCCTCCGGCCTGGAGCCGCGGTGCTTCCTGGCGCCGCGCCGCGCGGTCGACGCGCTGCTGCAGCGCGTCCACTCCGCCGCCTGGGCGGCCGAGGCGCGCGACGGCCTGCGCCGGCGCTTCCCGGCGCAGAGCAGCCACCGCCTGCTCACCGGCGGCCAGGCGGTCGCCCTCTCGCTGCTGCTCGGCGCGGTGCTCGCCGCGCTCGCCGTGGCGCCGCGGACGGCGAGCGTCGTGCTCCTCGCCGTCGCCGCGGCGATCACGCTGCCTGCGCTGGCGGCCGCGGCGGTCGTCGCGGCGCTGGGCGCGCGAGGGCCGGGC
>JACRMD010000067.1 GCA_016215085.1 Solirubrobacterales bacterium
GCGGCGCTGCAGCGTCGCCCGCGCCTTCGGCGTCACCGGGAAGGCCTTGCCGGCGAAGCGCACGCGGCCGCTGCGGCGGCGCACGGAGTCGATGCCGAGCCGGATCGCGCTCCTGATCCGCAGGACCCTGCTCGTCGCGCCCCCGGGGGCGACGACCCGCACGCGGGTGGTCTCGGTGACCGACCCGAGCGTGAACCGGTACTCGCCCTTGGAGCTGCTGCGGAAGGTCGCGATGGCGTTCCACGGCCCGGTGAAGGGGAACGCCTGGCTCTGCAGCGTGGCCGTCACCCCGGCGATCTTGGGGCCGCTGAAGCGGCCGGTCAGCTTGACCGCCTGCGCGTACGGCGCCGTGAGGCGGTCGGCGACCAGCGTGGCCGCACTCGGGAAGGCGGGCGTGACCAGGGAGCGCCCCGAGGTCCGCACGAGCCCCGAGGCGTTGTTGGCCACGAGCCGGTAGAAGTAGCGCTTGCCCGGCTGCAGGCCCTCGATCCGGGCGCGGACCTCCACGCGGCCGTCGCCGGCGCCGGCGCCGGCCGACGGCGTGGCGTTGCCGTAGCTGCTCGTCGCGCCCCAGTCGAAGTGGTAGGTCGTCGCGGAGCCGTTCGGGTCGACCGTGCCGACGAGCGGCGCGCCGGTCGCCGTGACCTCGTCGGCCCGGGCGAGCGTGACCGCGCGCGGAAGTGGTAGGTCGTGCCCGGGCTGAGGCTCTTGACCGGGATCGCGAGGTCCACCGGCCCGTCGCCCGAGCCGCCGTCGACCTCGCCGGACTGCAGCCCGTACGACGTGCTCGTCCCGAGCTGGAAGTGCACCTTCGTGGCGGTGCCGTTGGGGTCGACGCTGGCGTTGAGCGTCGCCTCCGTCTGGGTGATCCCGGTGGCCGAGTGCGTGTCGACGCGCGGCGGGTCGGCGGCACGCGCCGCCGCCGGCAGCGCGACGGAGAGCAGCAGGGCGAGGCAGGCGATGCGGCGCATGGCAGTGCTCATGACACCTGCAACGCGCAGGAGTTGCGCCGGTTGGCGCGTCAGGAGGACGACGAGCCGGACTGCCGCAGCAGCGTGCCGGTCGTCTGCTCGAGGATCTTGCGCCACGCCCGGGTCTTCTCCTGCTCGGCCGCGAAGTGCTTGACGACCTTGCGGACCCGCGTGGCGGAGATCTCGATGCCGTGGCGGTCGCACACGGACTTCAGGTGGTCGTAGTCCTCGGCGAGCTTCAGCGTGACCGACTGGAAGCCGTGGCGGGCGATGTCGACGCGCTTGGTGAAGTTCATGATCGACGTCTGGAACATCAGCTCGTCGTTGGGCTCGGGCTCGATGAGCAGGATGTCGACGCCCGGGTAGCGCTCCTCCCACTGCTTGGCCATCTCGTGGAGGCGCTGGTAGGCCATGAGCTTGAAGGCCTGGTAGCCGATCTGCGGCAGGCCCATGTCGCTGACGTGGCGCGGCCGCGAGCCGAAGAGGCCCTGGTGGCGCTGGGTGAAGTCGTTGACGTACGGGACCAGCGGGTTGACGACGATCACGAACTTCGCGCCCGCCTCGACGGCGATGTCGAGGTTCGTCGTCGACACGATGCCGCCGTCGATGAGCTCGCGCTCGCGCAGCCGGACCGGCTTGTAGACCATGGGCAGCGCCGTCGAGGCGCGCACGCCGGTCGAGATCGGCACGTCGTCCCAGCCCTCGGTGCCGAAGACGATGCGCTCGCAGGTGTCGAGGTCGGTCGCGGCCAGGTACAGCTCGCGGTCGAGCATCCGGAAGTCGTCGGTGCGGTCGGGGTCCGAGAGCACCGTGCGCATGTAGTCCTCGATGCCCGAGCCCGAGTACACGCCGGACGGCAGGCCCTCGGCGAGGCCGAGCGCGAAGTCCATGACCGACACCTGGCCGAGCTGCGGCGCGAGCTCGCGCAGCGTCTGGACGACCTTCCACGGCAGCGCGACGCCCTTCCTGGCGTACTCGACCAGGTTGGGCCGCAGCAGCTGGCCGAGGTCGATGTCGCGGAACGGGGTCGGCCACTGGGAGTTGACGACCCGCATCATCTCCTCGGGCGTGACGCCGTTGGCGGTGAGGGCCGCGACGAACGAGCCGGCGCTGGTGCCGACGTAGACGTCGAACTCGTTGACGGTCCGGTTGACCGAGAGCAGGTCCAGGGCCCGCAGCGCGCCGATCTCGTAGACGCCGCCCGTGAAGCCGCCGCCGCCGAGCACCAGCGCCGTCTTGGACCGGCGCGGGCGCCGCGGGCGCCGCGGAGGGGGCTCCGCGCCGCCGCGATCGAGCTTCACGACCTTGCCCATTGGACTGCCAACTCTACCTTCCGCACACCGACTGCAAGGTCCCCCATTCGGGCGAACCTCCGGACGGCCCGGAATCCGGACCGGCTCCCGTGGCGCGGGCCGGGCGCGGCGCTACAGTGCCGTCGTCGTGCGCCGCCGCCTCCCCGTCGTGCTCTGCGCGCTCGCCGTGCTGCTCCTGCTCGGTGCGGCGCCCGCCTCCGCCGTCGACCGCGCGGGCCTGCGCTCGGCGCTGGCCAAGCTCCACGCGCGCCTGGGCCCGTCGGCCGGCGCGTACGTCGTCGACCTCGACTCGGGCGCGGTGCTCTACCGCCGCCGCGAGGACCTGGCGCTGGCGCCCGCCTCCAACGAGAAGCTCTTCACGACGGCCGCGGCGCTGCTGCGCTTCGGCCCGGACGCCACGCTGGAGACGACGCTGCAGGGCGGCGGCGAGGTCGACGAGGGCGGCGTCCTGCGCGGCGACCTCTTCCTTGTCGGTGGTGGCGACCCGACGCTCGGCGACCCCGGCCTGCGCGCGCTGGCGCGGGCGCTGGCCGACGCGGGCGTGACGCGCGTGGACGGCGGCATCGTGGGCGACGAGTCGCTGTTCGACCAGCGCCGCGGGACGCCGGCCTCGGGCTTCGCGCCCGACTACGACCTCTACGGCTGGCTCTCGGCCCTGTCGTGGCGCCACGGCCGCGCCGGGTCCAACGGCCCCGCGCAGGCGGCCGCCGCCCGGCTCGGCGCGCTGCTGAAGGCCGAGGGCGTGCGCTACGGGCGCCGCCCGCGCGCCGGCCGGCTGCCGGCCTCCACCGCCCAGGCCGCGGTGCAGCTGGCCGCGGTCGAGTCGCCGCCGATGCGCACGCTGGTCGCCGAGACCAACGTGCCGTCGGAGAACTTCTACGCCGAGATGCTCGTCAAGGCGCTCGGCGCCCGCTACGGCACGGGCGGCAGCACCGCCGGCGGCCTGGCCGTCGTGCGCAGCGAGCTCGCGGCGTTCGGCGTGCACCCGCGGCTCGTCGACGGGTCGGGGCTCTCGCGCGCCAACCGCACCACCGCGCGCCAGGTGGTCCGGCTGCTGGAACGCATGGACGGCCAGGAGATCGCGGCCGCCTGGCGCGGCTCGCTGCCGGTCGCCGGGCGCACCGGGACGATCCGCAAGCGGATGCGCCGCACGGCCGCGGCGGGGCGCTGCGCCGCCAAGACCGGGACCCTCATCGGCATCAGCGCGCTGTCGGGCTACTGCACGACCACCGGCGGCCGGCGGGTGGCGTTCTCGCTGCTGGAGAACCGCGTCTGCGCAGCGTGCGCCAAGAAGGTCGAGGACCGCATGGTCGCGGCCATCGCCAAGCTCGACGGCTGAAGGTGCCCCAGCCGGCCTGACCCGGCGAGGCGGGCCCCCTACGCCTGTCACTCGCCCAGGAGCTCCAGCAGCCCGGCCTCGTCGAGCACCGGCACGCCGAGCCGCTCGGCCTTCTCGAGCTTGGAGCCCGGCGAGTCGCCGGCGACCACGTAGTCGGTCTTCTTCGACACCGACGAGGTGACGCGGCCGCCCGCCACGGTGATGCGTTCGGTCGCCTCCTCGCGCGTGAGGCCGGGCAGCGTGCCGGTGAGCACGAACGTCCTCCCGCTCAGCGGGCCCTCGCCGGGCGGCGGCCCCTCCTGCTCGAACCGCAGCCCCTGCGCGCGGAGGTCCTCGATGAGCGCGCGCATCTGCGGGTCCTGCAGCTGCTCGTGGATGCGCTGCGCCATCTTCGCGCCGATGCCGGGCACCTCGGCGATGCGCTCGGGCGGCGCCTCCAGCAGCGCGTCGATCGTGCGGAAGTGCAGGGCGAGGCTGCGGCCGGTGACGAAGCCGACCTCCTCCAGCCCGATGGCGAACAGCACCCGGCCGAAGGGGCGCTCGCGTGAGGCGGCGATCGCGTCGACGAGGCGGCGGGCGCTGACCTCGCCGACGCCCTCGAGCTCGACGAGCTGCTCGGGCGCGAGGCGGTAGAAGTCGGCGGCGGTCCGCACGAGCCCCGCGCGCTGGAGCACGGCGACCTGCTTCTCCCCCAGGCCCTCGATGTCCATCGCGCCCTGCGAGGCGAAGTGCTTGAGCAGCTGCCACTGCCGCTCGGGGCACGCCACGTTGGGGCACTTGGTGAACACCGAGCCCTCGGGCTTGACCGTCGGCGTGTCGCAGAACGGGCAGCGCTCCGGCGGCCGCGGCGGCGCCGCGCGGTCCGGCCGCTCGACGGCGTGCGGCGCCGGCGAGACGACCTGCGGGATGACGTCGCCGGCGCGCATGACGATCACCTCGTCGCCGGGGCGGACGTCCTTGCGCAGGAGGTCCTCCTCGTTGTGCAGCGTCGCCATCTTCACGGTGACGCCGCCGACGTGGACGGGCTCCAGCGCGGCGAAGGGGTGCAGGTCGCCGAACTTGCCGACGTTCCAGAGCACCTCCTTCAAGGTGGTGATCTTCGTCGTCGGCGGGAACTTCCACGCGATCGCCCAGCGCGGGTCGCGCCCCACCACGCCCAGGCGCCGCTGCAGCTCGACCTGGTCGACCTTGACGACCACGCCGTCGATCTCGAAGTCCAGCGCGCCGCGGCGCTCCTGCCAGGCCAGGCAGCGCTCCACCACGGCGTCCTCGTCCTCGAGCCGCACGACGTCGCCGTTGACGCGCAGGCCGTGGTCGCGCAGCCACGCCAGCGCGTCCCAGTGGCTGTCGAACCGCAGCCCCTCGGTGGCGCCCACGCCGTAGCACCACATCGACAGCGGCCGCTCGGCGGCCAGCCGGGGGTCGAGCTGGCGGATCGTCCCCGCGGCGGCGTTGCGCGGGTTCATGAAGGTGGACTGCCCGGCCTCGGCGCGGCGCTCGTTGAGCGCGGCGAAGTCGGGCAGCGACATGTACACCTCGCCGCGGACCTCGAGCAGCGGCGGGACGTCGTCGCCGTCGATGCGCAGCGGGATCGCCGGGATCGTGCGCAGGTTGTGCGTGACGTCCTCGCCGACCTCGCCGTTGCCGCGCGTGGCGCCGCGCTCCAGCACGCCGTCGCGGTACACCAGCGAGATCGCCAGCCCGTCGATCTTGGGCTCGCACACGAACGCGAATCCCGGGTCCTCGATCCCCTCGCGCGCGAGGTGGTTGCGCATGCGGGCCACCCAGGCGCGGAGCTCCTCGGCGCTGCGGGCGTTGGCCAGCGAGAGCATCGGGAGCCGGTGCGTGACCTTCTCCAGCGCGCCGACCGGCTCGCCGCCGACCCGCTGCGTCGGCGAGTCGGGCGTGAGGAGCTCGGGGTGCTCGGCCTCGATGGCGCGCAGCTCGTCCAGCAGCGCGTCGTAGGCGTCGTCCTCGATCTCGGGGTCGTCGAGGACGTAGTAGCGGTGCGCGTGGTGGCGCAGCTGCGCGCGCAGCTCCTCCGCGCGCTCGCCCTGGCTCACTCCACCTCCTGGGCCGCCGGGCCCACCAACCTCGCGAGGTCGTACTTGGCCAGCGTCTCCATGCCCGCGACGTCGGTGAGGTCGAAGTGCACCGGCGTCACCGCGATCCGGCCGGCGGCGACCGCGGCGAGGTCGGTCCCCGGCTCGTCCTCGAAGCCGGGCTCGGCGTTGTACATCCAGTAGCGCTTGCGCCCGCCGCCGGGCTCCTCGCGGTCGAGCTTGAGCTCGTCGCGGTAGATGCGCTTGCCCAGCCGCGTGACGTCGACGCCGGTCGGCTCGCCCGCGGGGACGTTGATGTTCAGCAGCGTCCCCGCCGGCAGCGGGACGTCCTCGATCTCCTCGACGATGCGGGCGGTGAAGCGCGCGGCGACGTCGAAGGCGAAGCGGCTGCCGAGGCGGAAGTCCATCTCGCGGGCGAGCGACTGCTGGGACACCGCGACGGCGGGCAGGCCGAGGACGACGCCCTCCAGCGCGGCGGCCACGGTGCCCGAGTAGCTGATGTCGTCGCCGAGGTTGGACCCGTGGTTGATGCCCGAGACGATGAGGTCGGGCGTGAAGCCCGCGACGAGGCCGAGCTGCGCGAAGCGCACGCAGTCGACCGGCGTCCCGCTCGTGGCGTAGCCGACGGTCCCGTCGCCGAAGTCGACCTCCTGGACCCACAGCGGCTCACGGGTGGTGATGCCGCGGCCGATGGCCGAGCGGTTGCTGTCCGGGGCGATCGTGGCGAGCTCGACGCCGTCGACGCCCAGCAGCGCGCGCCGCAGCGTCTGGAGCCCCTCCGCATCGAGGCCGTCGTCGTTGGTGAGGAGCACGCGCATCGCCGTCCATCGTACGAGGCGCGTCGCTCAGGAGATCGGCCCCGGCTCCTCCACGTCCGGGCGCGGCCGGCCCGCGCCCTGCGCGTAGGCGACGGCGGCGAAGTACAGGCCGTCCGGCGGCGCGGTGGCGCCGGCCTCGGCGCGCGGGCGGCCCTCGAGCAGGCGGGCGAAGCCGTCGGCGTCGCGGCGGCCGCCCGCCACCTCGAGCATCGTCCCGACCAGCACGCGGTTCATGTTGCGCATGAACGCGTCGGCCTCGATCCAGAACTCGAGCAGGTCGCCGTCGCGGCGCCACGCGGCGCGCAGGACGTCGCGCTCGAAGCGCACGTGGTCGGTCTCCGTCGGCGTGAACGCCGTGAAGTCGTGGGTGCCGGGCAGCACGGCGGCGCACGCGTGCAGCGCGGCCTCGTCGAGCCGGTGCGGCCAGTGCAGCGCGCGGCCGCGCTCGAACGGGCTGCGCGGGCGCCTCGCCAGGACGCGGTAGCAGTAGGTCCGCGAGGTGGCGTCGCGCCGCGCGTCGAACGCCGGGTCGGCCGCCTCCACCGCGCGCACCGCGAGGTCGGGCGGCAGCACCGCGTTGAGGCCCTCCAGCCGCACGGGCTCGCCGCGGTAGGACGCGACCTGGCCCCACGCGTGGACGCCGCGGTCGGTGCGCCCCGCGACGGTGAGGTCCGCCGGCTCGCCGCGGCGCAGCGTCGCCAGCGCGGTCTCGAGCTCGCCCTGGACGGTGCGCAGGCCGGGCTGGCGCGCCCAGCCGGCGAAGCCCGAGCCGTCGTACTCGATCGTCAGGCGCGTCACGGCGGCCATGCGGCCGCGAGGCTACCTACACCGGCGACCGGTTCGACCCGCGCCGCTTCGGCGCGCACGTCCGGTACTTGCGGGTGCCGCTGATCGTGCGCCCGTCGGCGAGCCTCACGGTGATCTTCACGCTGAAGCGCCCCTTGGGCAGGTTGCGCAGGTCCACGGGCGCCGTCAGCCGCCGGCCCTTGACGACCTTGACCCGCTTGCGGTTGACCACGACGTCGGCCGACGTGACGCGAAGCCCCCGGGGGATCCGCAGCCGGATGCGGAAGCTCCGCCGCGAGACGCACCGCTTCGTGGAGGGCAGCGTGACGACCTTCGCGAAGGCGGGCAGCGACGCGGCGGCGGGCGGCGCCGCCGGGGGCGCCGGCTGCGTTGCCGGCGGGGCGGCCGGCCCGGGGTCGGCGGGAGGATCGCCGGGCGGCGGATCGCCCGGCGGCTGCCCGGCGGCGCCGCTGAGGCTGCGCAGCACCTCGGTGTGGCCCGCGCCGTTTCCGGAGGCGCCGGCGAGCGTCACCATCCACGGCCCGGCGGCGCCGAGCTTGGCCAGCCGGGGCTGGTAGCCCAGCGTCGCGCCGGTCGCCGTCAGCGGCTGGAAGTAGACGCCGACGGCGGCGGTCCCCTCCGGCCGTCCGGCGAAGACCAGCGCCGTGGAGCCGGCCTCGACGTCGTAGGCGCCGCCGCCGGTGTTCGTGACGAGCGTCGTGGCCCGCTGGGCGGCGCCCTTCGGCACGGCGTCGGCGCCGACCGCCGCCGTGTAGACCTCGAGGTCGCTCGACGTCCCGACCGGCGCGAAGAACGCGACCATCGCCTGGCCGGCCGCCGGATCCCACGCGATGCGCGGCTCACCCGAGTTGTAGATGCTGCCGGTGGTGTCGATGAGTCGATGGGACGCGGCCGGCGGCGCGCCCACGGCCGGGACGAAGCGGGCGAACATGTCCGACTTCGCGGCGGAGGAGAACTGGGACATGTAGGCCACGACCCAGCCGCCGGGGACCGCGGCCACCTCGTGGTAGCTGGCGAACTTCCCGGGGAAGGCGTCCTGCGCGTCGGAGACCTCGAACTCGGGGCCGATGCCGCCGCCGGCGTCCAGCCGCCGGGCCTTGACCTCCTGCGTGCCCGGGTCGCCCTTGATGTAGGTGACCAGGTACTGGTCGCTGGCCGGGTCGAAGGCCACCGCGGGGTAGTTGGCGCCGTACGCGCCCGCCGACGTGGCGATCGTCAGCACGCCGCCCATCGGCCCCGCCGGCCCGATGAGGCGGCCCTTGACCTCGAAGTCGAGGGGGCCGCCGGGCTGGACGTCCTCGTGCCAGACCACCAGCCAGCGGTCGCGCTCGGAGTCGCGCGCGACCTCCGGCTCGTACGTCAGGGTCGAGGTGTCGCCGTCGGCCACCGACAGCGCGAAGTCGCCGCCAACCTCGGCGCCGGCGGCGTCCACGCGCTGCGCGTAGACCACGAAGTCGTTGTCGGTCGCCTCGCCGTCGGCGGTCCAGGCGGCCAGCGCCTGGCCGGTCGCCGGGTCCGACGCCACCGCGTGCCAGCCGACGCCGCGGTTGGGCGCGTCGGGCGCGAGCGTCGTGGACAGCGGGGCGGGCGGCCCGAACTCGACGGCCGCCGCCACCCCCGGCAACGCCAGCGCCGTCGCGAGACCGATCCAAGCCGCCCGCAGTCCCCGCATGTCGGGAACGACCCTATTTCCGGTTCGGCCCCGAAGTCAGTACCAGATCGGTCTCACCGCGCGAGCCTGGCGCGGCGCCGCCGGTGGCGCGGGCCGCGCACGGCGCGCCGCAGCGCCCAGCTGCCGGCGGCGTGCGTGGCGAGCAGCGGCGCCCTGAACGACGCGGCGTGCGCGCGGACGGCCACCGCGTTGGCGCGGTCGACGGCGCGCAGCGCCCGCCGGCCGGCCGGGACGAGCCGGGACTCGAGCGGGAGGTCGGCCACCAGGCGGCGCAGGTCGGCGCGGGTGCGCGCGCGGGTCGCCTGCTCCAGGCGCTCCTCGAGCTCGTCGTGCTCGAGGCGCCCGGCGGCGTAGTGGGCGCGCAGCATGCGGCAGCAGCGGTCGCGCTCGGCGTCGGAGGCGCGCACGTCGCCCACCGCGACACGGAAGGCTCGGTGCTCGATGGCGCCCACGCCCCGATGGTAGCTCGCGCCGGAACGACGACGGGCGCCCCGGAGGGCGCCCGTCGGCACATCGCAGCAGTCGGTCCGAGCTAGACGAGCTCGAGGAAGACCATCTCGGTCGCGTCGCCGGCGCGCGGGCCGAGCTTCAGGATCCGCGCGTAGCCGCCGGGACGGTCGGCGTAGCGCGGCGCGACCTCCTCGAAGAGCTTGTGCACGGTGAACTTGTCCTGGTTGAGCGCCGACAGCGCCTGGCGGCGGGCGTGCAGGTCGCCGCGCTTGGCCAGGGTGATCAGCTGCTCGAGCTCGGGCTTGACGGCCTTGGCCTTGGCCTCGGTCGTCTTGATCCGCTCGTGCTGGATGACCTCCTTGCAGAGGTTGGCCAGCAGCGCCTTGCGGTGTGCGCTGTCGCGGCTGAGCTTGTGGCGGGTCTTCTGGTGGCGCATCGGGGCGATTCCCTTCTAGTCCTCGCGGAGCGCGAGGCCGCGCGCGTTGAGGGTCTCGATGACCTCGTCGATCGACTTCTTGCCGAAGTTCGGGATGGCGGCGAGCTCGCCCTCGGACTTCGAGATCAGGTCGCCGACCGTCTGGATGCCCGCGCGCTTGAGGCAGTTGTACGAGCGGACGCCGAGCTCGAGCTCCTCGATGAGGATGTCGTGCATCGGGCCCTGGCTCGGGGCGCCGGCGCCGTTGGTGCCGCCGACCCCGGCGGCCTCCAGGGCGCCGCCCGGGCCCGCGCGCAGCTCCTCGATGCGGTCCGCGTCGGTGAAGATCGCGAGCTGCTGGATGAGGATCTCGGCGGCCTCGCGCAGCGCGGCCTGCGGCTCGATCGAGCCGTCGGTCTCGATGTCGAGCGTGAGCTTGTCGTAGTCCGTGCGCTGGCCGACGCGGGCCTGCTCCACCGCGTAGGCGACGCGGCGCACGGGCGAGAAGATCGAGTCGATCGGGATGACGCCGATCGGCTGGTCCGGGGACTTGTTCTCCTCGGCCGGGCGGTAGCCGCGACCGCGCCCGATCGTCATGTACATCTCGAGCTTGGTCTTCTTCTCGAGCGTCGCGATGTGGACGTCGGGGTTGAGGATCTCGACGCCGGCGGGCAGGTCGATGTCCTTCGCGGTGATCTCGCCGGGGCCGGTGACGACGAGCGGGGCCTCGACCTCGGTCGCGTCGGAGTGCATCCGGCAGACGATGCCCTTGAGGTTCAGGACGATGTCGGTGACGTCCTCGGTGACGCCCTTGATCGTCGAGAACTCGTGGGCGACGCCCTCGATGCGAACGCTCGTGACCGCGGCGCCGGCGAGCGAGGAGAGCAGGACGCGGCGCAGGGAGTTGCCGAACGTGTAGCCGAACCCGCGATCGAGCGGCTCGATCGTGAAGGAGCCGCGGGCTCCTGCACGGGCGTCGTGATCTCACGACGCTCCGGCTTGCGCAGCACCTTCGCCGTCAGGCCGTCGTGATCGGCCTGCAGCCACGCCGGGACCTGGGCGGTCAGCTCGGTGGCGTCGCGGATGATGGCCTCGGCGCCGGTCTCGGTCTTGACCGAGATCACGTCGCCCTCGCGCACCTGGTAGCTGGGGATGTCCACCCGGCGGCCGTTGACGTGCCAGTGGCCGTGGCGGACCATCTGGCGCGCCTGGCGGCGCGAGGCGGCGAAGCCCAGCCGCACGATGACGTTGTCCAGGCGCGACTCGAGCAGCATCAGCAGGTTCTCGCCGGTGATGCCCGGCTGCCGCGACGCCTTCTCGTAGTAGCGGCGGAACTGGCCCTCGAGCACGCCGTAGTAGCGGCGCGCCTTCTGCTTCTCGCGCAGCTGGACGCGGTACTCGGACTGCTTCTGGCGCCCGCGGCCGTGGTCGCCCGGCGGGTACGCGCGGCGCTCGACGCCGCACTTGTCGGTCAGGCAGCGCTCGCCCTTCAGGAAGAGCTTCTGCCCCTCACGACGGCACTGCTTGCACTGGGGGCTGGTGTCACGAGCCATGAAGATCCACCTAGACGCGGCGCCGCTTGCGGGGGCGGCAGCCGTTGTGGGCCTGCGGGGTGACGTCCTTGACGCCGGTGACCTCGAGGCCGGCGGCCTGGAGGGAGCGGATGGCGGTCTCGCGGCCCGAGCCCGGGCCCTTCACGAAGACCTCGACCTTCTGGAGGCCCTGCTCGATGCCCTTGCGGGCAGCGGCGTCGGCCGTGACCTGCGCGGCGAACGGGGTCGACTTGCGGGAGCCCTTGAAGCCGGCGCCGCCGGCGGACTCCCACGCGATCACGTTGCCCTCGCGGTCGGTGAGGGAGACGATCGTGTTGTTGAACGAGGTCTTGATGTGGGCCTGGCCGACGGGGATGTTCTTCTTCGGCTTGCGGCGGCCCCGCTGCGGGCGCTTCGGTGCGGGCACTTACTTCTTCCCAGCCTTCTTCTTGCCCGCCACCGACATGCGCTTGGGCCCCTTGCGCGTACGGGCGTTCGTCTTGGTGTTCTGGCCGCGGACCGGCAGGCCGCGACGGTGCCGCAGACCGCGGTAGCAGCCGATCTCCATGAGGCGCTTCACCGCCTGGGAGCGCTCGCGACGGAGATCGCCCTCGACGGTCAGCTCGTCGACGGCGTTGCGGAGCTTGGTGACCTCGTCCTCGGTGAGGTCGCGGACGTAGGTGTCCGGGTGGATGCCGGCGTCGGCGAGGAGCCTGTTGGAGGTCGACCGGCCGATGCCGTAGATGTAGGTCAGACCGACCTCGACGCGCTTGTTGAGCGGGACGTTGATCCCTGCGATTCGAGCCATGGTGGAGCTACCCCTGCCGCTGCTTGTGGCGGGGGTTCTGGCAGATCACGAGCACCGCGCCGTGGCGGCGGATGATCTTGCACTTCTCGCACATCGGCTTGACCGACGGTCGTACCTTCATGATCCCTTTCGGCGGTTGGTGTCCGGTGGTACCAGCTCTGGCTGCCGCGGAGGCTGCCGACGCTGCACCACGGAAGGCGCGCACGCAGGGGCATGCAGGCGCGCGGACAGTCCACGATAGCAAAGGAGCGTCGCTGGACGTTCGGCGGCGAAGCTGGCGCGTTGGCGCTCGTAAGCGCAGGGCCGTTCAGGGATCGTCGTCCCATGCGACCGCTCCTCGCCCTGGCCACCGCGCTGCTCCTGGCGGTGCCGGCCGCGGCCGCCGCCAACGTGGTGCCGGCCACCACGGTAGCGGGCCCCAGCGACAAGCTCACCGGCACGATCAGCTTCGACGTCGCGCCCGACGGCACCGCGGCCGTCGGCTTCCTGCTCGACGGCCACGCCACCGTCGCGCGGTACGCGAACGGGGCGTGGAGCCCGGCCGAGCGCGTCGACACCGGGCTTGCGGGCGCGTCCTCGAGCGTGTCGGTGACCGTCTCCCCCGGCGGCCGCGTCGTCGCGGCGTTCCTCAACGGCCAGCGGGCGCTGTCGCGGGTCAGCCCGGCGTCCGGCCAGCCCTTCACCGCCGCCGACATCCAGCTCGACCCCGCCCACAACGCCGTAGAGGTGGACGCCGCCGAGGACGGCACGACCTACGCGGTCACCTCGACGACCGGCGGCCAGAGCGACGTCCGCGCCTACCGCCTCAACGGCACCACCTGGCAGAGCGTCGGGCCGGCGTTCCCGGACCCGGCCGGGGCGCTCGACGCCGACCAGGCCAAGGACGCCGGGCCGGCCGGGCAGGAGGGCCCGGTCCTGACCGCCCTGCGCGGCGGCGGCGCGGTGGTCGCCTGGGGCGAGGACGAGGGCGTCAGCGCATTCCGGATGTGGGCGCGGCGGATCGACGGGCTGACGGCCGGCCCCGCGCGCAAGGCGAGCCCGGACGCGCTGGACGGCGCGCCGTCGGCGAAGTTCGCGCTGCTGCCCGACCTCGACGCCGACGCCGCCGGCCGCGCGTGGCTCGCGTTCCGCGACGACTTCGTCTACGGCGCGACCAACCGCGCGCGGATCCTCGTGCGGTCGGTCGACCCTGGCGGGCTCGGCGACCCGGCGGTCGTGGACGGCCTCGGCGCCTCCCCCACCGAGGGCTCCGAGTTCCCGCGCGTGGACGTCAACGCCAAGGGCGACGGCCTGCTGGCCACGCCGCGCCAGCTCAGCAACCAGTCCTGGGCCGCGACGCTCACGGGCGGCGCGTGGTCGCCGGGCTTCCGGATGGACGTCACGGGCAGCGACAGCGTCACCGGCGCCTGGTCGGCGCTGGGCGACGACGGCACCGGCGCCGTGGCGTGGGTCCGCGACCCGGGCGGCGGCGGCGCGCGCCAGGCGCTGGCGCGGCGGCGGCCCGCCGGCGGCGCCTTCGGGCCCGAGCTGCCGCTGGCCGATACCGCGCTCGGCTCGGTCGAGGGCCAGTCGGTGCGCGCCGGCGCCATGACCGACTGCTCGGTGCTCGTAGCGTTCACCCAGCTCGCGGGGGCGGAGCGGCGGGTCGCGGTCGCGCGGCTCGACGCCCGGCGGCGACGGCGGCACGACGCCC